>JBAPXO010000515.1:0-7649 GCA_049284255.1 Solirubrobacteraceae bacterium
GACAGATACAGAAGTACGCCGCGGCCCTCGCCCTCGATCATCGCCAGCGCCGACTCCAGCTGTTCGCCGCAGTCACAGCGCAGCGAGTGAAAGACGTCGCCGGTCAGGCACTCGGAGTGGACCCGGACGAGCACGTCGGAGGTGCCGTCGACCTCTCCCTTGACGAGCGCGACGTGATGCTTGTTGTCGATCAGTGAGCGGTATCCGACGGCGGTGAAGTCCCCGAAGGCGGTGGGCAGGCCGGTGGAGACCACACGCTCTACGAGCTTCTCATGACGGCGTCGGTAGGCCACCAGGTCCGCGACCGTGACCATCTTCAGGCCGTGGCGCTCGCAGTACACGCGGAGGTCGGGCACGCGGGCCATGGTGCCGTCGTCGTTCATGATCTCGCAGATCACCGAAGCCGGGATGAGGCCTGCCAGCTGCGCCAGGTCGACCCCGGCCTCGGTCTGGCCGACGCGCTCGAGCACGCCGCCGGCCCGGGCCTTGAGCGGAAAGACGTGCCCGGGCTGCACGAGCTCCCGCGGAGCCGTCTCCGGATCTATCGCCACTTGAATCGTGCGGGCCCGGTCGGCGGCCGAGATGCCGGTGCTGACTCCCGAGCGGGCCTCGACCGAGACCGTGAACGCCGTCTCGAACGCCGACTCGTTCTTGGCGGCCATGAGATCGAGACCGAGCTCGTCACAGCGCTGGGGAGTGAGCGCCAAACAGATCAGGCCTCCCCCCTCCTTGCGCATGAAGTTGATCGCCTCGGGGGTGACGAACTGGGCGGCCATCGTCAGGTCGCCCTCGTTCTCGCGGTTCTCGTCGTCGCAGACGACGACCATCTTGCCCTGGCGAAGATCCTCGATGGCCTCTTCGATCGTGGCGAATGTCGACAAGGTCTCACTCATCGGGTCCGGGTCACCAGCCTCTCGACGTATTTGGCCAGCACGTCAACCTCCAGGTTCACTCGGCATCCGCTATGCGCCTGGGCAAGATTGGTTCGCTGAAGCGTCTCGGGGATCAGAGAAACGGTAAAGGATGAGTCGCGCAGCTCGGCGATCGTGAGCGAGACGCCGTCGACCGCGACCGATCCCTTCTCGACCACGTAACGCATCAGGTCCTCCGGGGCCTCGATCTCGACCCGCCGCGCGAAGCCGTCATCCTCGGCGCCGAGCACGGTGCCGACGCCATCGACATGGCCCTGGACGACATGCCCACCGAGACGATCGGTCGCGCGCAGCGGGAGCTCAAGGTTGACGCGCGAGCCGGGAGCTACGTCGCGCAGCGAGCTTCGTCGCAGCGTCTCGTGCATCACGTCCGCGCGGAAGCTGGCCGCCTCAATGTCGGTGGCGGTCAAACAGACTCCGTTGACCGCGACCGAGTCGCCGGGCTCGAGCTCTGCCGCTAGCGGCGACGTCACCTCGAGGCGCACGCCATCGCCGATGTCAGTAAGCGAGGCGATCTCCCCGAGATCCCCGATCAGCCCCGTGAACATCTCACCACTCCTTGATCCGGGCGGATACCAGTAGGTCTCCATCGACGCGTTCGCACTCGAGCGTGAGCGCGTGCATGGCGTCGGCGATCAGCTCCACGCCCTCCCCCTCCAACGGGTCGCGCGCGGTGCGCCCGCCAAGGATCACCGGGGCCAGAAACAGCCTCACCTCATCGATCTCCCCGGCGTCGAAGAACGCACCCGCCAGGTGAGGGCCTCCCTCGAGCAGGATTGACGCGACTCCGACCGCGCCAAGCTGGTCCAGGGCCGAGCAAACTCGCGCGGGCTCGTTCTCGCCGGTCGCGACGATCACGTCGGCGCCATGCGCCTCCAGGGCGTCCGTGGCTGTCCGAGGCGCGGCCCGGGAGACGACCACGCTGAGCGGGATCCGGCGGGCGTCGCGCACGAGCTTGGAAGATGTGGGCAGACGGCCGACTGAGTCAAAAACGACGCGGCGCGGCTGACGCAAAGGCTGGATGGGAGGCGATATCCGGGCCGTGAGCTGGGGATCGTCGGCCAGAGCCGTTCCTATGCCGACGGCGACGGCATCGCAGTTGGAGCGCCAGTGATGGGCCAGCTGGCGGCTGGACTCTCCGGAGATCCATTGGGAGTCGCCGCTACGGGTCGCGACCTTCCCATCCAGGGTCATCGCGGACTTGAAAAGCACCCACGGCCGGCCGGTCCGAGCGTGCTTGCGAAACGGCTGGTTGAGCAGGCGCGCGCGGTCGGCGAGGTCTCCCGTCGCGAGCACGACCTCGATCCCGTCATCGCGGAGGATCCCCAGTCCGCGGCCGGCGGCGTGCGACGAGGGATCGTCACAGGCCACGACGACGCGCGAGATGCCGGCTTCGCGGATGGCGTCGGTGCACGGCGGGGTGCGCCCGTGATGGCAGCACGGCTCTAGCGATACGTACATGGTCGCCCCGGCGAGGTCACGTTCTCCGGCAGCGCTGATGGCCTGGACTTCGGCGTGGGGCCCGCCGAGCTCGCCGTGAAATCCCTCTCCGATCGGGGCCTCGCCATCGGCGATCACCGCCCCGACAAGCGGGTTGGGGCTGACCCTGCCGCGGCCCTGCTCGGCGATTTCGATGGCGCGGGCGAGGTGGCGGCGATCGATGTCGGGGGGTGCGGTCATTTCACCGAATCAGCATAGTTCGCGCCGCGCCGGCCGTAGGGGGATTCGGCCGCGCCGCCGCCGGCATGGCCGGGTCCCGCCTACCGCTGGAAGGCGGGGAGCGGCCGCAGCGTACCGGCAGTCGCCAGCGAGCCCGAGGTTGAGGCGCACTTGCCGGTGTTCAGGTGATACACGCTCATCTCGGGGCCGGGATTGGAGTACTGGCTGGGGTAGTAGTCGATCGACCAGTCAAAGCTGAAGGGCACGGCACGTCGGGTCTTGGAGAACGGAGTGACGTGGTACATGAGCTTGGCCTGGTTGGCGAGCTGGGCGTAGTAGGCGATCGCCGACGGTGCGATCCTCGGCTGGGCGAACGATCGTCCGGCCTGTAGCGAGCCGATGACCACCCAGCAGTACCCGCTCTTGGCGTACTCGTCGAGCAGCTCGGGACGCAGGGTTCGCTCGTACTCGTCGATCGACACGTACCGGTGCTCGCCGGGGGGAAGATGCTCGCCGTTGGCCGCGACGTCGGTCACGTAGGTGTTCCAGGTTTGCCAGCGGGCCCCGGTCGCGGTCGCCGGGAGCGAGCGGCCGACGTCCTGGGCCCAGTCGTCGGAGACCACGGGCTCGACCACCACCTTGGCACCGGCGGGGACGTGCGCCACCATCCACGCCCGGGTGCTGTTACGGGTGTCGGGACGCGAAAGGACGACGTCTGAGTGGATCACGCTGGCGATGCTCTGTCCGAGGAGCACGATCACCGCGGCCCCGATCGCCACCCCGGCCGGAACGCGACGAGCGGCGATCAGCCACCGGACGAGCTCGACCGTTCCGTAGGCGCCCAGCAGTGCCACGATCGGGAAGACCGGCAGCAGCCAGCGCCCGAAGAAACGCTGCTGATCACCCATGAAGATGATGAAGGCGATGGGCGCGGGCACGAGCACGAGCGCAACCGCAAGCCGCCGCCGGACGAGCAGGAGGATGGTCCCCCCCACGGCGGCCAGTGAAGGCATCCAGCCCAGTCCCCAGGTGAAAGTCCATATGTAGTACGCGGTGCCACTGGCGGCGGTCGTGCCGAGCTTCTCGGGATCAGAGCCCCCGGCGAGCGACTGCTGGGTCGTGACGCCGGCGTGAAAGGCGTTGAAGTCCAGCACCGCATACGGGTTGGCGGCGACGAAGGCGAGGGCCGCGCAGGCGAGGGCGAGCCCGAGACGCCGCAGCGCCTTGACGGGCTCACCGGCCGCTCCGTCGCACACGAATGCGCAAAGCAGGCAGACCACCGTGATACCGCCCGTGTACTTGGTCGCCGCGGCCAGGCCCATCCCGACCCCGGCGAGCACATAATCGCGACGCGACCCGTTGCGCAGGACGCCGGAGATCCCGTAAAGCGACAGTGTGAGCGGCGCCAGCGTGGGGACGTCGTTGAGCGCCAGGTGGCTGTAGAAGATCGGCAGGAAAGCGAAGCCGAAGATCGCCGCCCCCAGCAGCGCCACGGTGCGATTGAAGAAGCGAGCCCCCGCCAGGTAGGTGAGCCAGACCGAGATCGTCCCCAGCACCGCCGCCACCACCCGCGCGACGACGAACACGTAGGTGGGGTCGGTGGCGTAGACGCGGCGCACTGCATCGGCGCTGCCGAACCACAGCTCGAAGACGACGTGCAGCAGGTAGGAATAGGCGGGCGGGTTGAGAAAGTAGTGCGGGTTGTAGTCATGCGAGAAGAACGCGATCGCCCGGGGAACGAAATGCGTGGCCTCGTCGGAGTTGTAGCTGTAGGGCAGCCCTTGCTTGACGCCCCAGAGGCGGAGCCCGAGCGTGGCCACGAGGAGGATCGCCAGAGCCGGGCGATGGAGGTCCCGCTGGGAGACGCCGGCGCGTTCACGCAGGCGCCGGGTCCGGCCCAGAGTGGCCGGCAGCACCGTGAGCGGGCGCGCCGCCTCCGGCGTGGTTACGGTCGTTGCATCCATGTTCTGCGACGAGTATCCCGCTACCGTGTGACGCATAGCGCGCGCCCCCCAGAGCGCCCAGCACCGGCCCGCGCGGCGTGACTGAGGCGAAGCGCGCCGGCCAGCCATGAAGCTCATCATCCAGATTCCCTGTTTCAACGAGGAGCAGCAGCTCCCGAACACCCTGACGCACCTGCCGCGGGCGATCGAGGGCTTCGACGCCGTCGAATGGCTGATCATCGACGACGGCTCCACCGACCGCACGATCGACCGGGCACGGGAGAATGGCGTGGATCACATCGTCCGCCTGACAAACCACAAGGGGCTGGCCGCCGCGTTCCAGGCCGGGCTCGATGCTGGGCTCAAACTCGGCGCCGACGTGATCGTCAACACCGATGCCGACAACCAGTACGAGGGCGGCGACATCCCCAAGCTCGTCGCCCCCATTCTTGCCGGCCAGGCCGACATGGTGGTTGGCGATCGCCAGGTCGATTCCAACGAGCACTTCTCTCACTCCAAGCGGCGCCTGCAGAGCGTCGGCTCATGGGTCGTGCGCCAGGCCTCCTCGACCGAGGTCCCCGACACCACCTCGGGCTTTCGCGCTTATAACCGTGAGGCCGCGCTGCAGATGCAGGTCGTCTCCAAGTTCACCTACACGCTGGAGACGATCATCCAGGCCGGAAAGCTTCTGGTGGCGATCGACCACGTGCCGGTGCGCACCAACGCCAAGACGCGCGAGTCGCGCCTGTTCCCGTCGATTCCCGCCTATATCCGGCGCAACGGGCTCTCGATCTTCCGCATCTATTCGCAATACGAGCCGCTGCGGGTGTTCTGGGGCGGCGCTCTGTTGATGGGCACGCTGGCCGCAGCTGTCTTCATCCGCTTCCTGGTGTATTTCATCGGCGACCCCCACACCGCCAAGGGCCACATCCAATCGCTGATCGCCGGTGCCGTGCTCTTCAATGCCGCGATGCTGCTGGGAGCACTGGGAGTGATCGGGGACTTGCTCGCCGCTCAGCGGACGCTTTCGCAGCGGACCTTCGAGCGGGTACGGCGGATCGAGCTCCAACTCGGGGTCGAGCCGTCGCATTACGAGCCCGGTGCCGCCCGCGGCGACGCGGTCTCAGACCGCGAGGCGCTCGAGGTATGACCGGGGTCGCCCCGGCGGCGGTCCCGACCGGAAACACCTTCGACAAGTACGGCTCCACCAACCCGGTGGTCCGGCGGCTGATGCGCGGCTTTCAGCGCACCCTGGACGAGCTCTTCGCCCAGGCCGATCCGCGCTCGGTGCTCGATGTGGGCTGCGGCGAAGGGGTGCTCACCGAGCAGTGGGCCCAGACCCTGGATCCCGGCCGGGTGGTCGGGATCGACCTGGACGACCCCAAGCTGGCGGCCGAGTGGTCGGCGCGATCGGGGCCGGCGAACCTCGTGTTCCGGCCGATGCGGGTAGAGCGGCTGGACTTCGAGGATCGTACGTTCGATTTGGTGGCGGCGACCGAGGTGCTCGAGCACGTCGACAACCCCGAGGTGGCGGTCGCCGAGATGGCTCGCGTGGCGCAACGCTGGCTGCTGGTTTCGGTCCCTCACGAGCCCCTGTGGCGGGCGTTGAACGTGGCCCGGGGCGCGTATCTGCGCGAGCTGGGCAACACGCCCGGCCACATAAACCACTGGACGCGCAGCGCCTTCGTGAACCTGCTCGGACGCCACGGCGAGGTCGTGCAGACCCGGTCGCCGTTCCCGTGGACGATGCTTCTGGTCCGGATCGCGGATCACCGCCCGTGAGCTCGGCGACCACGCTCGCCCCCGGGCAGCCTCCTTCACCCCAGGACGGCGATCACAAGCCCGACAACGGCCACTCGTTTGCGTCGGGCGCGCGCATCCTCTCGATCGGGATCGCGTCCACCGGGATCTTCACTTTCGCCTACCTGGCGACGGCCAGCCACGTCCTGGATCCCGCCTCCTACTCGCACATTTCTCTCTGCTGGGCGGTGATGTTCGTGATTCTGTCGGTGATCTACCGGCCGATCGAGCAGTTGCTTTCCCGCACGATCGCCGACCGGCGGGCCCGGGGTCTAGCGGATCATTCGCTGCGCGTTCCGGCAACGATCCAGCTCAGTTTCGCGATCGTCTTTCTGGTCGTCGCGCTAATCCTGCGTGACCAGATCCAGAACGGAATGTTCGACGGCTCCGCGGCGCTGTACTGGATCCTCGTCATCGGGGTGCTGGCCTACGCCGCGAGCTATTTCGCGCGCGGGTGGCTGGCTGGTCACCAGCGCTTCGCGCTGTACGGGGGGCTGGTGTTCCTGGAGTCGACCTCGCGTTTTATCCCGGCGCTCCTGGTCGCCATCGGAATCGGCTCCGGGGAGGGCATCGTCGGCCTCGGCATGGCGATCGCGCCGTTCGCCTCGCTGATGGTGATCCCGTTCGCGTTCTCGCGGCTGAGCCGCGCCCAGGAGCGCGATGACGGCGAAGCGCTGCTCAGCCCCGCTCCCGACGCCGGAGGCGAGGGTCCGGCCCAGGTCCAGATCGAGGAAGCCACCGCGCAGCTCTCGATGCGCCACGGGGCCGGCTTTGCCGCATCGGTCGTCGGGGTGATGCTCTCCGAGCAGGCGCTGATGAACGCTGGCGTGCTGATCGTCGCCATCAAGGCCGGGGGCGGCGGCGGCCTCACCAGCGGACTGACGGGTTTCGTGTTCAACGTGATGCTCATCGTCCGCGCGCCACTGCAGCTCTTTCAGGCCATCCAGACCTCGATCCTCCCCCACTTGGCTGGGCTGGAGGCGCGAGAGGACGCCGAGGAGTTTCACCGGGCGATCCGGACGACGATCCTGGTCATCGCGGGGTTCGGTCTCGCCGTGGCGCTCGGGCTGCTGCTCATCGGTCCGGCCGTCATGACCGCCGTGCTCGGCAACAAGGGCTACACCTATGGCCGCTACGGCCTCGCCCTGGTTGGCTTGGGCATGGGCCTGCACCTGATCTCGGGAACGCTCAACCAGGCCGCCCTTGCCCGCGGCCGCGCGCCGCTGGCCGCCGCGGCCTGGCTGACCTCAGCGGTGCTGTTCGTCGCCTTCATGCTCTCCCACGCCGTCGGCGACCAGGTCACCCGCGTCGAGGT
>JBAPXO010000516.1:0-3162 GCA_049284255.1 Solirubrobacteraceae bacterium
GGCCCCACCATCTCGCTGACCGTCCGCGAGCGCCAGCTCGTCGATCTCGCCGCCCGCGGGTTCTCAAACGCTGAGATCGCTGACCGGCTCGTGCTCTCGGTTCGCTCCGTGGAGTCGCACCTGTACCGAGCGATGCGCAAGCTTGGCGTCAGCGATCGTCACGAGCTCTGAAACCAAAGTCACGAACATGGAGTGAACAGACATGTCACGCGCGGTCAGATACGACGAGTACGGCGGGATCGACGTCCTGCAGGTCGTCGACGTGCAGGACCCCACGCCCGGATCGGGCGAGCTCCTGATCCGGGTCAAGGCCGCCGGGATCAACCCGGGCGAGGCCAAGATCCGCGAGGGGATGCTCGCCGAGCAGTGGCCGTCGACGTTCCCGTCGGGCCAGGGAAGCGATCTCGCCGGCGTCGTCGAGCAGGTTGGCGATGGTGTCAACGGCGCCTTCGCGGTCGGCGACGAGGTGATCGGCTGGACCGACAACCGCGCCAGCCAGGCCGAGCTCGCGGTCATCGAAGCCGAGCACGCCACCCCCAAGCCAGCGGGCCTGGACTGGGATGTGGCGGGATCGCTGTTCGTCGTCGGCGCCACCGCCTGGGCCGCGGTCAACGCCGTCGATCCCAGTCCTGACGAGGTCGTCGTCGTCTCGGGCGCGGCCGGGGGCGTCGGCTCGGTGGCCGTGCAGTTGGCGAGACGCACCGGCGCCACCGTAGTCGGCCTGGCCTCAGAGCCCAATCACGCCTGGCTGCGCGACCACGATGTGATCCCCGTCAGCTACGGGGACGGGGTGGCCGGTCGCATCCGCGAGGCCGCGGGCGGCGATGCCGACGCCTTCATCGACCTCGTCGGTGGGGGCTACGTCGAGCTTGCGCTGCAGGAACTCGGAGTCTCCGGCGAGCGCATCGACACCGTCGCCGACTTCGCGGCGATCGGCAAATTCGGCGTCAAGGGCGACGGCAACGCCGCCGGAGCCAGGGCCGAGGTCCTGGCCGAGCTCGCCGGGCTGATCGACGCCGGAGAGCTCGACCTCCCGATCGCCCGCGTCTACCCGCTTGATCAGGTTCGCGAGGCTTACCGCGAGCTCGAGCAGGGGCACACCCACGGCAAGATCGTGCTCGAGCCCTGAGATCCTGGTGGGATGAACTGGGACGAGCGAGCCGAGCTGATCCTCGACCGCATTCGCGAAACGCCTGAGGGTTTCGTTCGCACCTACGGTGACGTCTCCCCGGGCGCGCCGCGGGTCGCGGGCGCCGTGCTCTCCGAATGCGAGGACCCCTCCGTGCCCTGGCACCGGATCGTCCGCGCCGACGGTTCCCTGGCCAAGGGCCGCCGCCAGCGTCGCCTGCTGGATCGGGAGGGCGTGCCCTTCCGGGGTGAGAGGGTCGACATGCGAGTGGCCCGCGCGCCTACGGGTATCTGACCACGCGTGTGGATTCAGAAGCAGATCCGGTTAGAGGCGCGCCCGCGCGGTTTTCACCTCGTCACGCGCGAGGTGCTCAACGAACTCCCCGAGCTCGAGGACCTGCAGACGGGGATGCTCCAGCTGCTCATCCAGCACACCTCGGCCTCGCTGGCGCTCAACGAGAACGCCTCGCCCGACGTGCGCCGTGACTTCGAGACCTGGTTCTCACGGGCGGTCCCCGAGGGCGCCGATTACTGGACCCACACTTTGGAGGGCGACGACGACATGCCGGCCCACATCAAGGCCGCGCTGCTCGGGCCCTCGCTGCTCCTCCCGGTGTCAGGCGGTCGCCTGGCGCTCGGTACCTGGCAGGGCATCTACCTGTGCGAGCACCGTGACCGCGGGGGTCCACGGTCGCTGGTGGTGACGGCCTGGGGAGAGGGCGGCTAGCGCCACCAGCGCGGGTGGTCTCTCAGAGCTGCTCGTGCACGCGGATCGACTCCTCGAGCTGATGCTCGGCGTCGCCGCGATGCCCGCGCCGATCCTCCAGCAGGGAGCTGGCGATGGCGTCAAGCTTGGTCTGAAGCGCGCGTTCGGTGCGCAGCTCGGAGTTCTTGAGCACGGCGACCAGGATCAGGGTCACCGCCGACATGAGTCCGGCCGCGGCCGACTCGAAGCGGTCGCTGGCTCCGACGGCCAAGCCGACCGCCCAGATGAGCACGAGCCCGGCGCAGGCGACAAAGAACAGGGCCGAGCTCGCCAGGAACGAGGTCCGGCTCGCGAAACGATCAAATCGCCCTTGGCTGTCCTCGATTCGGTCGGCCATGATCCGGTCGGCGGGGTGCTCAAGCGGGCGACCGAGGCTGGTGGCGTGAGGTCGCCGGAAGCCACGCCCTCGGCTGGTGTGTTGAGAGTCAGGTCTGAGTTGTCGTAGTTCGGGCACTCAGTAACGGTTAGCAGCCGGATTGCGCGATCGTGCGTGACCAGCCGCACAGTTCACAGAACCACTACACGGCCTTTCGGAGGGGCTGACGCCGGAGAGGGTTTCGCCAGCTTTTCGGTGCGTTATCGATCGCCCGGTCAAGCACGACGGCAAGGACGACGAGCGCGGTCTCGTGGTCTCCGCCCTCCGGCTGCTGTGTATCGCCACCGCGTTGGCGCTGGTGGTCGGGGTTGCCACGGCCCAGGCCGATGGCCCGGTGGGTTCCGATCCGGCGAGCAACTTCACCCTTGGGAAGCTCCCCTCGTCCTGTCGCGCCGCGCCTCAGGCAACGCGCTGCGAGAACGCCGTGATCTCCCGCCTCGACGAGGCCCGCGTGAGCCTTGGCCAACCGCGCTACGACCTCCCGGCTGACTTCACCTCGCTGACCCAGGCCGAGCAGGCATTCGTGCTCACCAACCTCGATCGCGTCCTCTACGGCCTGCCCCCGATCACCGGTCTGACGGCATCGCTGGACTCAGACGCCGCCGCCGGGGTCCAGGCCGACGACGACCCCCGCTCATCTGATCCCAGCTTCGACTACTACACGTCCAACTGGGCAGGGGGATACCCGAACATGGCCGCCGCCTATGAGGGCTGGATGTACGACGACGGGCCGGGCAGCGGCAACCTTGACTGCACGCCGAGCGACTCGACGGGGTGCTGGGGACATCGTCACGACATCCTGTGGCGCTTTGACGGCGACGGCGCCCTGGCCATGGGGGCCGCTACCGGCAACGACGCCTCCGGCACGCCGGGGCAGGCCATGCTCCTCGGT
>JBAPXO010000517.1:0-8181 GCA_049284255.1 Solirubrobacteraceae bacterium
GCCCAGGGCGTCGACGGCGCGCGAGATGGCCACCGGGCCGCTCGCCCCCGCGAGGGCGCCGGTCCGAGCGGCGAGCGCCGTCAGGGTCCCCCCGGGCTCGAGCCGGCGCAGATCCGAGTCATCGGCGACCGCGCGCAGCACGGCCTGACAGAGGAGCGGACCTTCATGTGTCAGCTCGGTCGCCAGGATGCTCGCCGCATCCTGAAGCGGCGCCTGCTCGAGCAGCGCCACCAGCCACGCCTTGGCCAGCTCGTCGCCTTGCGGCAGGAGTGCATCGATGGGGGCGTCGGCGACCGGCCTGGCCCGCCTCCTACGGGGAGTGACCGGGAGCATTTAGGAAGTTCTATCCGAGGCGCCAGTCGGTCTAATCGCAAAACCCCGGAATATGCTCAAAAGTCGTCCATGCGTCCACGCCAGCCCTTGATCTCAATCGATGACGCGCTCGACCTCGTGCTGCGGTCCATCCGCCCGCTCGATCACGAGGACATCCACGTGGAGGAGGCGGCCGGTCGCGTGCTCGCTCGTGAGGTGCGCGCCACCGGCGACGTGCCGCCGTTTCCCTGCTCGGCGATGGACGGCTACGCGATCCTGGCGGGCGAGAGCGGGCGCCGCCTGGAGGTGGTCGGCGAGTCCCGCGCGGGCAGCCCCTCGGGCCTACGCGTCGGCGACGGCGAGGCGATACGCATCTCTACCGGCGCCGCGGTCCCCGCCGGCGCTACGGCGGTGATCCCCCAGGAACACGTCAAGACCAATGGGGGGACGGAGATCGAGCTCGAGGCCGCGATCCCGGCCGGGGAGAACATTCGCGGCGCGGGCGAGGACATGCGTTCTGGGACCGCGATTCTGGAACCGGGGAAGCGTCTTGACCCGATCGACGTCGGTGCCGCGGTGGCGGCCGGTGCGGGCGCGGTGACGGTCTCCCGCCGGCCCCGGGTGTCCGTGCTCTGCACCGGCGATGAGCTGCGGGGGCCCGGAGAGCCGCTCCGACCGGGCGAGATCCACAACTCCAACGCCCCCATGCTTACCGGGCTGGCTGCCCGGTCGGGAGCGACCACGGCTCCGGCCCGGCGCCTTGCCGACGATCGGGCGGCGACTGAAGACGGGATCGGAGCGGCGCTCGCCGAGTCAGACGTGGTGATCATCTCGGGGGGCGTCTCCGTCGGCCCCCACGATCACGTCAAGCCTGCGCTGGCGACTCTGGACGTCCAACAGATCTTCTGGAGCGTGGCCCTGCAGCCCGGCAAGCCGACATGGTTCGGCACCCGCGGGGACACCACGTGGGTGTTCGGTCTTCCCGGCAATCCCGTCTCGGCCGTGGTCACCTTTTCGCTGTTCGTCGCGCCCGCGCTGGCGGCACTTCAAGGGGCCCCCCCGCCCGCTCCCCCGTGGCCGGACGCGGTCCTGGGAGCCGACGTCAGGCGAAATCCCGGGCGAGACCAGGCAATTCGCGTCCATCTGAAGCCCGGGGACCGCAGCCCGGTGGCGGTGCCCACCGGTGCTCAGGGCTCGCACATTCTGACCTCGCTGTTGGGAGCCGACGCCCTGGCCGTCATCCCCACGGGCGAGGGTGACCTGCCGGCGGGAACCGTGGTGGCGCTGCGGGCCATCACTCGTTGAGACCGCGCTTATCGCCCTCTCGGACCGGGCACAATCACACCGTGATCGCGCCTCTGGTGCTTCTGGCCGCGCTGCTTTCGGCAATCGCCTTTGGCCGCCGTAACCGACGGCGACGTCTGCCCGCCCGCGCGGTGATCGTCTCACCGCGAAAGTCCACGGTGGTGGCCCACGATGGAGCCGTTCGCTCCGTGCAGTCAGCGGAGCTGACGCTGGACCGCACCACTCTCGACAAGCTCTGGGCGCCATCCAACCTTGAGAACCTCGCCCGCACCTACTGGCGCTTTTTATCCCGTGTCACCCTCGGCCTGATCCGGGTTGTCTACAGCGACGACAGCCGCTCGGTCGTCTTCCTGGGCCGCCCCTTCACTTTGCTGCGGTTCGACGCTCCCGACTACTCCGTCGAGGGCGATCACGGAGCCGTCCGATGGAAGATCCGTGACGGCCTGCTGGTGGCGCGCAGCGGCCGCGGATGCGGCTTTCTGGCGCTGGACGTCACTCGGGAGCCCCAGCGTCCCGATGGCCGCGGTCAGCTGCTGATCGAGGTCGAGGTCGCCAACTTCTACCCCTCGATCGCCGTCGGCTTCAGCATGCCGGTCTACGAGATGACCCAGTCGGCGATCCATGTTCTGGTCACGCACGCCTTCCTGCGGTCGCTGGCCAACCTCGACCTCGCCCAGTCCAAGGTCGGACTGCTGTCCGATCAGCCGTAGGAGGTAATGCCCATCGCGCGCATCTTCGTGCGATCGTGGCGCGCCGAGATCCGCCGCACCGTCCCCGACCGGGATCGCATGACCAGCGATTCGGTGCTGGCACCGCGGTCGCCCTGGTAGCGCACTCCCTGCAGCACGTCGCCGTCGGTAACCCCGGTCGCTGAGAAGAAGGCGTCGTCGCCCTGCACGAGGTCATCGCAGGTGAGCACTCGATCCAGGTCGTAGCCCGCCTTTGCCGCGGCGTCGCGCTCCTCGTCGTCTCGGGGCCACAGCCGCCCCAGCAGCTGCCCGCCGATGCACTTGATCGCGGCGGCCGAGATCACGCCCTCAGGCGTGCCCCCGATCCCCCACAGAAGGTCGACGGGGGTGTTCTCGGAAACCGCCAGCAGCGAGGCCGCAACGTCACCGTCGGTGATCAGCCGGACGCGAGCCCCGGCGTCGCGGACCTCCTCCATCGCCTGCTGGTGGCGGTCGCGGTTGAGCATCACGACCATCACGTCGCGGATGTCGCGGTTCTTGCGCTCGGCGATCAGCTGCAGCGTTTCCGAAAGCGGGCGATCGAGGTCCAGAAGATCGGCAACGTCGGGGCCGCCGGCGATCTTCTCCATGTAGACGCACGGGCCCGGGTCGAACATCGAGCCCCGCTCGGAGAGGGCGATCACGGCCAGGGCGTTGGGCATTCCGAGTGCGGTCAGCCGCGTCCCCTCCAACGGGTCGACGGCGATGTCGACCTTGGGCAGTGAGCCGTCGCCGATCTGCTCACCGTTGAAGAGCATCGGCGCCTCGTCCTTCTCGCCCTCGCCAATGACGACGACACCGTCCATCGAGATCGAGTCCAGCACCAGGCGCATGGCGTCGACGGCCGCCTGGTCGGCCCCCTCCTTGTCCCCGCGCCCGATCATCCGCGCGGCCGCGAGCGCCGCAGCCTCGGTGACGCGCACAAGCTCGAGTGCCAGATTGCGATCTGGCCGGCTGCCCGAGGGTGGCGTGCTCACAGCACTCCGGGAGGCTTGCGCGGACCGCCGCTTTCCTGCGAGCGCCAGATGGCGCCGGTCAGGATCAGGAAGTCGGCGAACAGGGCGACCCACCAGCCGATGGAGATCGAGATCTCCCCTTTTGGCGACCCGGGCTTGTCGATCACGCCCACGAGCAAGGTGATCATCAGAGCGACCAGGGCGGTGACGGCGGTCAGCTCGCCGCGTGGCCACGAGAGCGCGTGGCCGCGGATGATGATGTAGGCGAGGATCACCGGGGCGAGCGCCGCGATCAACAGAATGATCCGTTCAATGGGGAGCGCCTGCCACCCGGTACAGGAGGTGTTCGGACCTTTGCAGCTCCCGAGCATGGCGTTGGCATTCCCGAGCGAGTACCAGCTCAGAAACAGCGAGATGGCGAGCAGGATTCCTCCCACGATCGCCACCAGCTCGCCGCGATCGAGATCCTTGACGTTCATTGCGCCCGGCAGCCTAACCGTTTTCCGGACGCAGTGAGGAAGCTCGCGATTCTGGGTTTCACGGGCGGGCCGGCGCGACACATTCGCCGCATACGCGGCGAGAACGCCGTTAAGGATTTGCTCACAAACGGCTCTGCGACAATTGGTTGGAATGGACGGGTCTGCGGCAGCCGGTGCGATCGGCACGGAGCCAGCTGACGACGCGCGAGCCGTCGCTGCGCTCGCCGAGGCTCGGCAGCGGACGCTCGCACTCGTGGCCTCGGTCTCCGATGAGGATCTCGAGCGCGTTCACTCGACCCTCATGAGTCCGCTCGTCTGGGACCTCGGTCACATTGCCGCCTTCGAGGACCTGTGGCTGGTGCATCGCTACGGGGACCGCCCGCTGCTGCGGGAAGGTCTCGCCGAGATCTACGACGCCTTCGAGACCCCACGGGCTGCACGAGGCGATCTTCCCTTCCTGCGGCCCGCCGAGGCTCGTGCCTACCTCGCCGAGGTCCACGACCGCTCGCTCGAGGTCCTCGGCGAACGGGGCATCGGCGACGGCATGATCGCCGAGCTGGTCCTCCGCCACGAGCACCAGCACAACGAGACGATGCTCCAGACGCTGCAGCTGGCTCACCTGCGCGACTACGAGCTCGCCGACCCCGAGCCGATCGCCCAACGCAACGGGCACGCTCCCGCCGCGCGGTTCACGGGCCTCGAGATGGTGGAGGTCCCCGGGGGCCAGTGCACGATCGGCGCCACCGGCGAGGGCTTTGCCTACGACAACGAGCGTCCGCGTCATCACACCGATGTCCGCGGCTATTTGATCGGGCGGACCCCGATCACCAATGCCTCCTACCTGACGTTTGTGGAGGGGGGTGGTTATGAGCGGCGCGAATGGTGGTCCGACGAGGGTTGGTCGTGGAAGGAGGACTACGACATCACCCGACCAGCGGGCTGGACGGCCGATCTCCGGTCCGAGTGGCGACTAACTGGTCTGCAGCCACTAGACCCGGATAGGCCGGTCGTCCACATCTCCTGGTTCGAGGCCGACGCCTTCGCCCGCGCGCACGCCGGCCGTCTCCCGACCGAAGCCGAATGGGAGAAGGCGGCGACCTGGGATCAGGGGATCGAGCAGGCACGCACCCATCCGTGGGGTGAGCAGCAGCCGCAGCCTGGCGTGCACGCCAACCTCGATCAGCTGGCGGGGGGGCCGGTCGCCGCCGGCTCGTTCCCGGCGGGCAGGTCCCCGTACGGATGTCTGGGAATGCTGGGCGACGTCTGGGAGTGGACGGCGAGCGCGTTCCGGGGCTATCCGGGCTTCATGGCCTTCCCCTACCCCGAGTACTCCGAGGTCTTCTTCGGCCCCGAGTTCCGGGTGCTCCGCGGCGGCTCCTGGGCCACCCGGCCGCGCGTGGGCACGCCGACTTTCCGCAACTGGGATTACCCCGAGCGCCGCCAGATCTTCTCCGGCATGCGGATCGCGAGGGATCTGTGAGCCCCCTGCGCGAGAGCGAGACGCGGGTCGACTGCTGGCTCTCGGAGGACGACGAGCGGTCGCTGGCCAACGACGTCCTTGACGGCTTGACCAAGCCCTTCAAGGAGCTGGCGCCCAAGCACTTCTACGACGCCCGCGGGTCGGAGCTCTTTGAGCAGATCTGCGAGCTGCCCGAGTACTACCCGACGCGCACCGAGCTCGGAATCCTGCGCGCGAGCGCGGACGACATCGTCCGCGACACCGGGTCCGGGGAACTCGTCGAGCTCGGAGCCGGCGCCTCCGACAAGGCGCGGGTGCTCCTGGACGCCATGCAGGCCGCCGGGTCGCTGGACCGCTACATCCCCCTAGACGTCTCAGAGAGCGTCGTACACGACGCCGCGCGCACGCTGGTCGTCGACTACGAGGGGCTGGACGTGCACGGAGTCGTCGGCGACTTCGAACGCCACCTCGAGCATGTCCCGCCCGCCGGTGAGCGGCCGCGGCTGGTCGCCCTGCTCGGGGGCACGATCGGCAACTTCCCGCCCGGGAGCCGTCGCAACCTCCTGACCAAGATTGCCGGTCTGCTGCGCCCACAGGATCGTCTCCTACTCGGAACCGACCTCGTCAAGGACCCGCGCATCATCGAGGCGGCGTACAACGACTCCGCCGGCGTAACGGCCGAGTTCAACCGCAACCTTCTGCACGTCGTCAACCGCGAGCTCGGCGCCGACTTCATCCCCGAGAGCTTTGCGCACGTCGCGTTCTTCGACCGTCGCCACGAATGGGTCGAGATGCGCCTCCGCGCCCGGCGGCCGTGCTCGGTCCTGATCGGCGACCTCAACCTGCGCGTCGAGTTTGCGGCCGGCGAGGAGCTGCGCACCGAGATCAGCGCCAAGTTCACACGTGAGCGCGTGGAGTCAGACCTCGGCGCGGCCGGGCTCGAGCTCGAGCACTGGCACACCGATTCCGACGGCCTGTTCGGGATCTCCCTCTCGAGGCTGGCCGCCAAGTCGGCGTAGACGCGGTCTCAGAGCAGCTCGATCAGCATCGCCTGGCCCATCCCCCCGGCGACGCACATCGATTCGATCCCGTAGCGCCCACCGGTGGCGCGTAGTCCGTTGATCAGCGTCGTCATGATGCGGGCGCCCGTCATCCCGAAGGGATGTCCGAGGGCGATTGCCCCGCCGAACGGGTTGAGCTTTTCCTCGTCGATACCGAGCTCCTCGCGGCAGGGAACGATCTGCGCCGCGAAGGCCTCGTTGATCTCGACGATGTCGATGTCGTCGATCGACATGCCGGTTTTCTCCAGCAGCGACTTGATGGCCGGGATTGGTCCCAGGCCCATGATCTCCGGACGGATCGCAGCGACCGTCGAGGCGATGATGCGCGCCTTGGGCTCGAGTCCCAGCTGGCTCGCCTTCTCGTCTGACATGACCAGTACGGCGGCGGCGCCGTCGTTCAGCGGGCAGGAGTTGCCCGCGGTGACCGTACCGTCGGGCCGGAAGGCCGGCTTGAGCTTGCCGAGCACCTCCATGGTGGTGCCGGCGCGCGGTCCGTCGTCCTTGGAGACCACGGTCTCGGGAACCTCGACCTCGTTGCCCTCCTTGTCGGTGTCGGTGTGGGCGGCGACGGTCACGGGAACGATCTCGGCGTCGAAGTGGCCCGAGTCGCGGGCTTCCACGGCGCGGTTCTGGGAGATCACCGCCCACTCGTCCTGCTGCTCACGCGTGACGTTGCAGCGGTCGGCGACGTTCTCGGCGGTCATCCCCATCGGGATGTAGACGTCGTAGAGCGAGCCTTCGGATCCGTTGAGCGCCGGGTTCTTGGCCTCCTCCATCATCCCCGCGCCGAGACCGGCGCGGGAAACGCACTCGACGCCGGCAGCGATGTACTGATCGCCCTCGCCGGCTGCGATCGCGTGCGAGGCCATTCTGATCGTCATCAGCGAGGAGGCACAAAAGCGGTTGACCGTGCACCCCGGGACGTGGTGGTCCAGTCCCGCGAGCAACGCCGCGTTGCGACCGACGTTGTAGCCCTGCTCGCCAACACCCGAGGCCGCGCCCATGAGGACGTCGGTGGTCTGCGAAAAGTCGACATCCGGGTTGCGCTCGATCAGCGTCCGGATCGGCAGCGCCGCCAGTTCGTCGGCTCTCACGGTCTTAAGCGAGCCTTTGCCCGCGCGCCCGATGGGGGTGCGGATTGCGTCGACGATCACGGCTTCGGGCATCAGGGTCCTCCTTGACTTCGGGACGTTGGGAAAGTTGGGGCGTTGGGGCGGGTTCGTGAGGCGGTCACAGGCCGAGGCCGCGAACGCCCCTCTCGTCCCACCCCAGATGGTGGGCTAGCTCGTGGCGCAGCGTACGCGTTACCTGAGCCTTGAGGATCACGGGATCGTGCCCGAAATCCCGCAGCAGCGTGTCACGGAAGATGATGATGCGGTCGTGGAAGTAGTCACGAGCCACCGTGTCGCCCTGGTAGAGGCCATAGGCGCGGCGGGCTCGACCCCCGTCGGAAATGACGATCGCGACGTGCTCGAGCGCCCGGTGGAACTCAAGCGGGAGATCGTCGACGGCCGACCGCACCAGGGCGCGGAAGTCCTCGTCCTCGGTGACCGGCTGCTCGTAGTCCTCGTCAGGCTCGGGAGGCTCGTCGCCAGACTCGCCCCAGGAGCCTTCGGCGGCCAGCCGCTCGGCCCGCTGGACCAGCGCCTCGAAGTCCTCTTCTGACTCCGGATCGCGCCACCCGGCGAGGTGAACGAGCGCCAGCACCACAGCGCCGGCAAGGATCGCCGCTCCCGCGCCGAACACGGCGAGTCCCTGGAGCAGGCGGACGGGGAACGAGTCGCTGAACCCAACGATCAGGCTCACGGCTCCGAGGCCGATTGACAGGGCGGCCACGGCGCAGAACAGGACGCGTCGCATGGTCGGCTGCCTGCCCGTCAC
>JBAPXO010000518.1:0-3947 GCA_049284255.1 Solirubrobacteraceae bacterium
GTCTGGAGCTGTTGCAGGCCGATCTCTTCGATCCCGCCGCGGTCGGCCGGGTGGTGGCCCTGGCGGCCAGCGAAGCCGACGCCCCGCTGAGCGCCGTCGCCAATCTCGTCGGCGGGTTCGACGCGCCCGGCAAGGTCGGAGAGGTGCCGGTTGAGCGCTTCGAGCGTCAGTTCGAGCTCAACCTGCGACCCACCTACCTCGTCACTCAGGCCGCCCTCTCGCATCTGGTCGCAGCCGGCGACGGAGCGATCGTCTGCGTCGGTACCCGAGCCGCGTTACAGCCGTTCAGCGGCGCTGCCGGCTACGCCGCCTCCAAGGCCGCGGTGATCACCCTGGTCAAGGCGATCGCGGTCGAGTATCGCGACCAAGGGGTCCGCGCCAACGTTGTGCTCCCGAGCGTGATCGACACCCCCGCCAACCGGCGCGCCATGCCCGACTCGGACTTCGAGCGTTGGGTCAAGCCCGAGCAGATTGCCTCGGTGATCGCCCATCTGCTCTCCCCGGACTCCTCTGCGGTGAGTGGGGCGGCGATTCCGGTGTACGGCCGCGCCTGAGGTGCGCTGCGGAGACGCGCGCGCTGCGGTAGGTACTTAGACAGACGTCCGCGGTCGGACGCCATCGCTGGGAACGAACGTGGCGCTCGATTAGCCTCGGCCCGGTTCTCATGTCCTACATGAACTGTCCGACCTGCGGCTTTAGCTTCCGCATGCGGGCCCCGTCCATCGCTCTGGAGCCCTGTCCTCGCTGTCTGGCCCACGAACACGTGGTCAGCGAGATGTACGTTTCCCAAGCGCCGGGGGGCAAGTCGGAGGAGCGCGACGGCTGCGCGCAGAGCATCTCGTCGCAGCCGTTCGAGTACCCCCGCGAGGTGAGAGAGATCGGCGGTCCCGGGCCGGGCGAGGCTTAGCTCACTGAGCAGGGATCAGAGTCCGGGCGGATGCCGGACGCTGAACGTGCTCAGGTCAGGCTCGTTGGCGGGACGATCTGACCACCGCGAACCGGTCTCGGCGAGCGCGACGGTGTCGAAGCGCAGACCGGCGACATACATGAAGGTGTGTCCGGCGTTGGCGTAGACGGTGATCCACTTGCCGGGGCCTGCGTCGCCCCAGTTCTCGAGCTCCCCGGAGTCGACGGTGTGGTCGAGCAGGTGGGCGGCGGCGAAGACGTAGCTGATCGACCCCGAGCAGTCATAGGCGGTGTCCTCGTAGGTCATGTGGCCGCCGCCGTACCGATACGGCAGGCGCGCGATCTCGTTGCCCGCCGCGATGATTTCCTGGACCGCTGCGGGGGCGCCGATCGGCGCGACCGCGAGCCCGTCGGGGGTCAACGTGGCTTGGTTTGGGCTGGCCGTCATGCCGCTTTCGGCGAGCTGCTGGCGGATTTCGGCGTTTGACTGGGGCTGGGGCAGCGACTTGGAGGCCGTCGCCGGCTCCACGCTCACCCCAGCGGTGGCGGACGGCGCCGAGCGAGGCGCGCCCGAGCCGGCGTTGCCAGCCACCGGCTCCACCGCTTGGGGGTGGACGTGGTAGGACGTCCCGCTGGGGGTGCTGCTCGTAACCGGCTGGCTGGGGACGGGCGGAGCCGGCGTGGGGGCCGAGCTCGTCGCCGCCTGCTGCGCGCAACCCGCGCACGCAATTGCTGCCAGCGCGACGGTCAAGATCCCGCGCTTGCGCACCGGGCGATTATGCCCGATGGCGGTCGCCCTGCACGCCGGGAGGCGGGTCCCCTAGCTAGTCGTCGAGGTGACCGTCGTAGAGCGCGAAGAACGCGCCCTGGGGGTCCTGTACGACGGCGATCTTGGCGACGCCGATGTCGGTGGCTCCGACGAGCACCGTGCCGCCCAGCTCTGACACCTTGGCCAGGCTCGCCCCGATGTCCGAGCTTGCGAAGTAGACGAGCCAGAAGGGGGGCGTGCCCGGAGGCGCGGGCGGACGAATGCCGCCGTTGGAGTGGCCGTCGGCGGTCGAGATCACGAGGTACGGGGGATCGGCGCCTTCCATAGGGCTGGTCGTCCATCCGAAGAGCTGCCCGTAGAAGCGCGACGAGGCTTCGAGGTCCGGGGAGCCGAGCTCGTTCCAGGACAGGGCCCCCGGCGCATTCACCAGCCCGGCGCCGATGTGCTGGTTGGGCTGCCAGACAAGGAAGTAGGCACCCTGGGGGTCCTGCACCACGCCCATCCGGCCGGCCTCGAAGACGTCGAAGGCATCGGCGTGCACCGTCGCACCGAGCTCCTTGGCGCGGGCCAGGCTCTCGTCGGCGTTCTCGACCGTGATGTAGGAGTTCCACGCCGGAGGCGCTCCGGCGTCACGCTGCTGCTCGGGTTGGGGCGAGATCGCACCCACCATCTTGCCGTTCAGCGTCGCCATCGAGTAGACGACGCCCTCGCCGGCGGGTTGATCGTCGTACTCCCAGCCGAAGAGCCCGGAGTAGAAGGCCTTCGCTTCCTCCTGGTCGGTGGTGTTCAAGTCGGTCCAGCTGAACGTCCCAGGTGTGTGATGCGTTCGTTCTCCCATGCGGGCGACGCTATCACCGGGGTGCGCCGGTTTGAAGGGGGGATGGCTCAGTCGGCGACCAACCCGGAGCCCACCCAGTCACCAAGGCCGCGGGCGCCCCGCGGGGCAAAAAAGTACCCCCCGCCCACAGGAGTGATGTAGTCGGTCATGGGCTCGGCCTCCAGCCGGCGCTGGATGGTGGCGAACTGGCGGTCGGGGTCCTGGTTGATGGCCACGAAGATCAGCCCTTGGTCGAGATTGCCCGCGGGGTCGACGCCGCGGTGATAGCTGTAGCCGCGACGCAGGATGCGCTGGTCGGCGCTGGCGGGGGTCCGCGGATTGGCGAGCCGGATGTGGGCGTCGAGAGGGATCCGGCGGCCGTGCGGGTCGCTGGGGTAGTCGGGATCCTCGAACTCCTGGGTCCCGCCCAGGGGCGCACCGCTGACCCGTGCGCGGCCGATCATCTGCTCCTGCTCGAGCATCCCTACCCGGTCCCAGAACTCGACGTGCTGGCGGATCGTGCGGACGACGATGTAGGTGCCGCCCGCCGTCCACTTAGGCCCGCCGGCGCGCGGGGTGACCCACACCAGCTGGTTCATGAGCTTGGGGTCATTGACATCGGGATTGGCGGTCCCGTCGCGAAAGGCAAACAGGTTGCGGGTGGAGCTGTAGGTGTGCGGTCCGCGCTGCGCTCCCTGGAAGCCGTCGAGCGTCCAGCGGACCGCCAGCTTGCCGGCCACCGAGCGCATCAGCTCGCGGACGGTGTGCAGGACCGTGTCTCGCTGGCCGGCACAGATCTGCAGCAAAACGTCGCCGCCGGTGCGGGCCGGGTCCAGCTCGTCGCCGGCGAACGCCGGCATCGCGGTCAGCTGCCTTGGGCGTTTGGCGGCCAGTCCGTAGCGGTCATCGAATAGCGAGGCTCCGAGCCCGAGCGTCACCGTCAGGTTGTCGGGGCTGTCGTAGGCGCCGAGCGTCCCGGAATCCGGCGGCGGGTCGTCGATAACCGTGGCGCCGACCGCCATGCCGGCGGTGAGCAGGCGGGCCTGGCTGGAGATGGCCTGCAGGCCCTCGAACATCGTGTTGACGTCGGGTGCGATGCTGTCCAGGGCGACGAAGGTCGCCTGAGGCTGGCGCGGGGTGAGGATGCCCGACTGGTGGCGGCCGTCGAACGGGATGCTGAGCGAAAGCTCTCGTCGGTCGATCGCCGCAGACTGGGCGGCCAGGGAGGGCCGGGGCGTCGACGCGCGGGTCTCGTCGGCGGCGGCCGCGCCCCCGACGGCACCGAGTCCTCCTGCTCCGATAGCGGTCATCGAGCGGGAGATGAAGCGCCGGCGGTCGACGGGACTCATGGCTCCAGCGACTGACTGGCGATCGTCGGGATCCGGGGCACGGGCTTGGTCTCCAGCGTCCCGGGCACGCCTGAAAGCGCGCCCAGGGCGCCCGCCAGATTTCCGT
>JBAPXO010000519.1:0-13856 GCA_049284255.1 Solirubrobacteraceae bacterium
GGGCGCGGTTGAGGAGCAGGCCCCGGCGGGGACGGGGCTCGACATCCCGAGCGAGCGCCTCGAGGAGCCGAGTCTCGGTCTTTGCTCCAACGCCCGGGACGCTCTGCAGGCGGCCAGCCGCGGCTGCTTCGCGCAGCTCATCGGCGGTGCGGACATCGAGTGACCGGGCGATCTCGATCGAGCGCTTGGCGGTGAGTCCGAGGTAGCGGCCGTAACCGATGAGATCGGGAGCGAGCTCGCGTTCGAGCTCGGCGAGCTCAGCGATCTGCCCGGTCTCGGCGAGCTCGCGCAGGCGGGTCTCGATCCCCGGGCCGATCCCGCGCAGCTCGCGCGCCCGCCCGCTCCGCACGAGCTCGAGGACGGGCACCGGTGCGCTGCGGATGGTCTCCGCCGCGCGCCGGTAGGCACGGATGGTGTACGGGTTGGCCTCGGCGAGCTCGAGCAGCGCCGCGAACGCGTCCAGGCGGTCGGCGATGTGGGCGTTGTCCACGGTCGTCTTCTCGCTTCAACCGCTCATGAGCTGACGTCCCAGAGCAATCGGTAGTAGGCGGTTCGCTCGGGATCGGGGTCGATCCCATAGGCGTCAAGCAGATGGTTCTCCCATCCCGGTCCGTAGTTCCACTCGGTGCTCCACGCCGCCACCGCGAGGTCCGCCCACCGGTCACCGACGCCAAGCGCGCCAAGGTCGACGTGACCCGCCACATCGCCCTCGGAGGTCAGGAGCGTGTTGGGCGCGCACGCATCTCCGTGACATACGACGAGCTTGTCGACGGGGGGAGGATCGGCGAGCGTCTGAAGGGCGAGTTCCACCGTCAGGTCACGGTGAAGCTCATGCCAGGCTGCTGGGTCCAGGACACCGTGGCCATGCAGCCCTGCGGCGCGTGCCAGCCTTGACTCTGCCGTCCACGAGAACGGGCAGCCGTGGACGGGCAGCGAGTCGTGGAGATGGCGCAGGCCTCGACCGATAGCGGCCACGGCGAGTGCGGGATCCCGCCGCCACCGCTCGCCGACGGCGTTCTCACCATCGATCACGCTGGTCAGCAGCCACGAGCTCGTCGGGTCTTCGCCTGACCCGAGGACCTGTGGCACGGTGACGAACCCCGCCGCCCAGCGGAGCCTCGCCGCTTCCGCGTGCAGATCGAGTCCGCTCGTCCTGGGGGTCCACTTCATGAACTCCAGATCGCGTCCTTCGCCCAGCCGGAAGGTCACCCCGCCGGCCTCGTTGACCCACACGGCTTCGATCCGACGCCCAGCCGCGACCTCCAGGACCGCGGGCGGCGGGTCCATCTGGCAGGAGGGGCGTCTGGAGAGGGTCGATTTCACGTCCGGCATGGAGCTGCTTTACGCTGCGCCGAGGAGCCTGTAGGTTCGGCCGGCAAGGGTGCACCAGGCGCCGCAACGAACCAGGGGAGGGATCATGTACATAGTCTTTCGCAGCTACTCCGGCCAGGGGGCGACGGAGCTCTTCGATCTCCTGGAAGAGCGCAAGGCGGACGTCCAGGAGGTGATCAGCGGCGTCCCTGGATTCGTCAGCTATGCGGCCGTTCGCAGCGAGGACGGAGGTACAGCCGTCACCATCTGTCAGGACAAGGACGGTGTCGACGAGTCAAACCGGCGCGCGGCGCAGTGGGTGAGCGACAACCTCGATACGTCGATCAGCTCGCCGGCGATCACCGAGGGAGAGGCGTTCATCCAGTTCTAGGTTGCGCGCTCGCCGTATCGGGCAGCACAGAAGTCAGACGTTCCCAACGGGAGGCGAGACACATGCGGCAGCTCACCAGCCTCGACGCGCAGTTTCTGGCGGTCGAGTCCCCTCGGACCTTCGGGCATGTGGGCGGCTTAGCCGTCTATGACCCGAGCTCGGCTCCGGGCGGCGATCTCACCGGACAGGACATCTGCCGCCTGATCGGCGAGCGCATCCACCTCCTGCCTCCGTTCACGCAGAAGCTGGTGACGATCCCGTTCGGTCTCGACCACCCGTACTGGATCGAGGACTCCGACTTCGACCTCGACTTCCACGTTCGTGAGATCGGGCTCGCGCCTCCCGGCGATGACCGGCAGCTCGCCGACCAGGTGGCGCGGATCATGGCGCGGCCGCTGGACCGATCACGCCCACTCTGGGAGCTCTACCTGATCCGCGGCCTGGAGGGCGGACGGGACGCGCTTCTCACCAAGGTCCACCACTCCGCCGTCGATGGGGTCTCGGGCAACGAGATCATCGCGGCGCTGCTCGACCTCCATCCCGAGGGGCGGGAGATCGAAGCGCCGCCCCGCGGCTCCCCCGCCGAACGCGCGCCGGGCGAGGTCTCGCTGTTCGTCCGGGGCGTGCTTGCCCTGCCCCGCCGCCCGCTGCGGATGGCGGGAGCCATCCCCACGGCGTTGCGCAACCTCGACGCCCTGCCCGTCGTCGCCTCAGTCCCCGGCGTCCGCCGGATGCGACGCGCGGCCAACCGTGTCGCCGATGTCCTACCCGGACCGCTGGGCGATCACGACCTGCTTGAGGCCCCCACGGCCAACGCCCCGCGCATTCGCTTCAACGACCCGATCACCGCCCACCGCCGCCTGTCGTTCGGGTCGCTGCCGCTCGACACCGTCAAGGCGATCAAGAACGAGCTCGGCGTCACCGTAAACGACGTCGTGGTCGCCCTTTGCGCGTCGATGCTGCGGGCGTGGCTGCAGGAGCGCGGCGAGCTTCCCGACGAGCCGCTGGTGGCGATGGTTCCGGTCTCGGTGCGCACCGAGGCGGAGAAGGGGACGTTCGGGAACCGGATCTCGGCTTTGTTCGTGCCGATCCCGACCAACGAGCCCGATCCCCGGGCCAGGATCGAGCGCGCGCACGAGATCCTGCGCACGGCCAAGGACCGCCATCAAGCGACGCCCGCACAGCTGCTGCAGGACGCAACTCAGTTCGTCCCGCCCGCGCTCATGAGCAGCGCCTCCCGCGTCACCATGGGACTGCTGGCCCGCGCCCCGCTGCCGCCCGCGGTCAACCTGGTCATCTCCAACGTTCCCGGTCCGCGGGAGCCGCTGTACTGCGCGGGCGCGAAACTGATGGCCTACTACCCCGTCTCGACGATCGTCGACGGCGCCGGCCTGAACATCACGGTGATGAGCTACCGCGATCACATGGACGTGGGGATCATCGGCGATCGTGAGCAGCTTGACGATGCCTGGCCGATGCTGGAGGGGATGCGTGCCGCGCTTGAGGAGTTCCATGCCCTGTTGAGCACGGAGGTCGCCGAGAACGTGCCGGCTCCGGAGCTCGTCTCCCTCTGAGCTAAGGGCCTGAGCGCGCCGCGCTCCCCGCCGGCGTCGGGCGGTCCGTAAGATCGATCCTGAGACCAAGTTCGACGAGGAGGGACGATGGCCCGGGAGCTCTATACCGCTGAGGCAACCGTGACCGGAGGACGGGCCGACGGCCACGGCGTCACCTCCGACAACAAGCTCGACGTTCATCTGCGCACACCGGCCGAGCTGGGTGGAGACGGCGAGGGGACCAACCCCGAGCAGCTGTTTGCGGTGGGCTTCGCGGCGTGCTTTGAGGGCGCGCTCGCCGCTGTCGCGCGCCGCGAGCACACTGAGACCGGCGACGTCTCGATCGACAGCCGGGTGACGCTGTTCCCCACGCCCGAGCGTGGGTTCGGGTTGGGGGTGGCCATGGACGTCAGCCTGCCCGACATCTCCGACGCCGATCTGGCGGCCAAACTCGTGGCGGCCGCTCACAAGGTGTGTCCGTACTCCAACGCCACCCGCGGCAACATCGAGGTCAAGCTGACCGCCAACGGCCAGGAAGTCTCCTAGGAGGCGCGCGGTGCGAGTCGCGATCGCTGGAGCCCACGGGAAGATCGGTATGAGGCTGGCGAGGTTGCTGGCAGCTCGCGGCGATGACGTGATCGGCTTGATCCGCAACCCCGACCACGTCGCCGAGGTGCAGGAGACGGGCGCGCACGCCGTGGTCTGCGACCTCGAGCAGGCGACCGTCGATCAAGTGGCCGACGCCGTGTCAGATGCCGACGCCGTCGTGTTCGCCGCCGGAGCCGGAGGGGGCAGCGGTGCCGATCGCAAGCTCACCATGGACCGCGACGGGGCGATCAAGCTGCTGGAGTGGACTGCCGCTTCCTCTCCACGCTATGTGATGGTGAGTGCCGTGGGAGCTGAGGACCCCCCGGGCGGAGACGATGTCTTCTCCGTCTACCTGCGCGCCAAGGCAGAGGCCGATGCCGCGGTCATGGCTAGCGACCGCGACTGGACGATTCTCAGACCGGGGGGCCTCACCGACGACCCCGGGACCGGCAAGGTGCGGCTCGACGAGACCCCGTTTCGAGGTGAGGTCGCCCGTGACGACGTCGCTGCCGTGCTCGCCGCGGTACTCGCCGACGGATCCGCCTCCGGGCGTGTTCTCTACGTCAACGGGGGCGACGTGCCCATCGAGCAAGCTCTCGGCCGGCTCGGCTGACGCTACTCGCCGTCGGCGGGTCGGCGCCAGGCCAGCATCACGCCGTCGCCGATCGTCAGGAGTACGTTGTGCATCGTCTCATCGCTCTGCACTCGGTCAGCGAATTCCAGCATCGCGGCCGTGCCCGGGCTGTGCGATCCGGACTCCAGAACCGCGCCGTCGCGGAACAGGTTGTCGGCCACGATCACGCCGCGATCCGCGAGCTTGGGGAGCACCGCGTCGTAATACGCGGGGTAGTCCTGCTTCCAAGCATCGACGTAGACGAGATCGAACGGTCCCTCCAGGCCCGCAATGGTCTGCAGCGCTTCGCCCACGATCAACTCGATGCGATCGCCGTGGGGGCTTTGGGTGAAGTGCTCGCGCGCCGCCGCGGCTCGCTCCTCGTCGACCTCGAGCGTGGTTACGCGACCCCCCTCGGGCAGGGCCGCCGCCATGGTCAGAGTGCCGACTCCGGTGAAAGTGCCGATTTCGAGCACCCGGCGGGCAGCGCCGGTCACGATCAAGGCCTCGAGCAGCCTGGCTTCGGCGAGACCGCTCATCATCCCCGGCGCCGAGGTCCTCTCCTGCGTCCAACCGGCCGCGGCTTCCACCGCGCCCGTGAACGGACTGGTGTGCTCCTGGGCATAGCGCTCCGCCGCGGCGCTGATCAACTCGGTCACCCGGCCGAGGCTACACCGGCTTTGCGGCTATGGGTTCGGCCTCCGGATCGTGGACGCTCTCGGGGCCGACCGGATCGTCACCGGTAGAGACGGACGGGAAGTTCACCGCGACATCGAGCCCTCCCTCCGGTCTGGTGGCGATCTGGAGCGTCGCCCCGTGGGCGTCGGCGATGGCGGCGACGATGGACAGTCCGAGACCGAGCCCTCCGTTGTGGCCAACGCGCTCGGGTTCCAGTCGCTGAAACGGCTGGAGCAGGCGCCCGACTTGATCGGCGGGAACCTGCGGCCCCGTGTTGGAGACCGTCAACCTGGTTCGGCCGGCTTGGCTACAGACTTCGACCCATACATGCCCATTGGGGAAATTGTGGTGGAGCGCGTTGTCGAGCAGGTTCGATGCCAGGCGCTCGATCAACCGCGGGTCCCCAGGGAGCACGCCCGGGTCCAGGGACGACTCGATGCTCAGATGCAGCGCCGCCGCCTCGGGCTGGTGGCCCTGCACGACGTCACGGACCACCGCCGTCAGGTCGACGGGTACCGGGCGGTCGATTCCGCGCTGACCCTGGGCGAGGGTGAGCAGCGCGTCGATCAGCTGCTCCTGATGCTCACTCTCCTCGAGCACCTGCCGGCACGTGCTTCGGAACGACTCGACGGTTGCCGCCGGGTCGCTGATCGCCATCTCGAGGAGGAGGCGCGCCGCCGTCAACGGTGTGCGCAGCTCGTGCGAGGCGTTGGCGACGAACCGGCGCTGAGCGTCAAAGGCTCCCTCGAGTCGTCCGAGCAGGTCGTCGATCGTGTCGGCGAGCTGCCGCAGCTCATCCGGCGGTCCCTTCACCGCGAGGCGCTCGTGCAGGTTGGCGGCGGTGATCTGCTGCGTCGTCGCCGTCATCGTTCGCAGCGGACTGAGGACGCGCCCCGCGACCACCCAGCCCAGGAAGGTCGAGATCACCGCCATGATCGCGAGGGCGATGCTCGATTCGATGACCAGCTGGTGGAGGTCTGACACGCGCTGGCTGGAGCCCAGGAAGATGACCGCCTCCCGGCCGCTCTTGGATAGAAGGAGCTGCCGCACCGGTGGCGGCACGGTGCCCTGCTTGCGCACGAACGTCTTGGGGCCCCCGCCGGGCACGGGACGTGCGATCGAGGATGGTCGCTGTTGGCCACCGACAACGCGGGTCACCTGAGCGAAGGGAGAGTTGTGGGTGGTGGCGCGATCGACCAGCGTGTAGGTGATCGCCAGAAGCGCGCCGCCCGAGATCAGGAACAGCCCGCCGTACAGGAGGGTCAGGCGCCAGCGAACGGTGGTCTTGGGATGGCGCAGCCGCGAGGTCAGACGGGCGCTTCGATCTCGGATCCTCACGGCGGGCCGCCGATCCGGTAGCCGACCGGGGTGACGGTCTCGATCACCGGTGGGTCGCCGAGCTTGGCGCGCAGCCGGCTGACCGTCATCCGCACGGCGTTGGTGAACGGGTCGGTCGCGTCGTCCCACGCCCGCTCGAGGATCTCCTCGCTTGAGACCACAGCTCCCTGCGCGCCCAGCAGCAGCTCCAGCACGGCGAACTCCTTGGCGCTCAAAGAGACGGCTTCTCCGCCCCGGGTCACGCGCCGCCGGGCGGTATCGAGCTTAAGATCGCCGTGCACGAGCGTGGGGGGAAGCGGCCGGCGCGAGCGTCGCGAGAGGGCGCGGATTCGCGCCACGAGCTCGGTGATGTGGAAGGGCTTGGGCAGGTAGTCGTCGGCGCCGAGGCTGAGACCCTGCACGCGGTCCTGGACCGTCCCGGCAGCGGTCAGCATGAGTACGGCGCTCGGGCTGCCCTCGGAGGCCAGGCGGCGACAGACCTCGTCACCGTGGACGCCCGGAAGATCTCGGTCGAGCACAACCACGTCATAGGTGGTCAGCGACACGCGGTCAAGCGCCTCACGGCCATCGAAGACGACGTCGACTGCCATCCCCTCGCGGCGCAGGACGGTGGCTACGGTCGCGGCGAGCCTTGGATGGTCCTCGACCACCAGCACCCTCATCCCTTGCTCCTCGGGCACATCCGTTGTCTATTGGTGGAGCGTCGGCGCGGGGCCTCGCCCGCGCCGACGTCTGAAAGCCAGGATGCCTCAAACGGGATAACAGCGCCATAACGGGGCTACGGCGGTGTTACCGGACGCGCCCTAAAAACCGATCCTGCGCCCTGACCGGGCGACCAGGGTCGACAACGTGAACCGGTTCCACACTCTCTTCATCGGGCTCGCCGGCTGTATGTGCGGCCTGACGATCGCGGCCTGCGCGGGATCGGGCAGCACCGGTACGGGGACGGGAACAGCCGCAGGTGCCGTCGGCGCATCGCGCTCGGACAAACCACTGCAGTACGCGAAGTGCATGCGCAGCCACGGGGTCCCCAACTTTCCCGATCCGGGCGCGCAGGGCGGGATCCAGCTCACGCCGGGCTCCGGCGTCAATCCACAATCCCCAGCCTTCCAGTCGGCGCAGCAGGCGTGCGCCAAGCTCGGCCCCGGTGGACCGGGTGGGGGCCCGGTCTCAAGCGCCAACCGCCGGTCGGCGCTCGCCTTCTCGAAATGCATGCGGGCACACGGCGTACCCAACTTCCCCGATCCCATCTTTCCCAAGGGCGGGGGAATCATGATCGGCGGGGCCGATCCTTCGTCTCCCGCGTTCCAGAAGGCGCAGGCCACCTGCGGGCGACCATGATCACCGTGGGAAGTCCGAGACGCCTGCAGGTGCTGGTGGCAACGCTTGCCGGCGTGGTCGCGATTGCCGGCTGTGGCGCCAACTCCTCATCTCCGAGCGTCAGCGGCGGCACCACCGCGACCGGAGACGCCTCGCCGATCGGGCTGTCGAAATGCATGCGAGCGCACGGCGTGCCCAACTTCCCGGATCCCACGGCGGGCCCGGGTGGCGAGGGATTCAACGGGATCTCCACCCCCATCGGTGGCCACACGCTGACCGTCGACGGCATCACCTTCAGCGGCCCCGCGCTGCAGACCGCGGAGAAGGCGTGCCAGGCGTATCTCCCAGGAGGCGGCGGCCCGCCCCCGCCCATCTCCCCCGCTCAGAAGGCGAAGGCGCTCGCGTTCGCGCGGTGCATACGCGAGCACGGGGTTCCCGGGTTTCCCGACCCCGTCTTTCCCGGTCACGGAGGCGTCAAGATCCGATCCGGCGTGGGCGTGAACCCGAACTCGCCCGCCTTCGCGCAGGCCGCGAACGCCTGCGGCGGCGCGGGGCGGAGCATCGTGCCGTGACGCTCCGTCGGCGAGTGCTGGCGGGGTTGGCGCTGATCGGTGCGGTCGTCGTGATGGTGGTGATCGTGGTCGTGAACGGCTCCTCCTCGTCAAAGCCCGCGAGCGCCAATTCGGGTGGCGCATCCGAGACCACCGTGCAGCGGCGCAACCTCGTCCAGACCGACACCGAGGCCGGCACCCTCAGCTACAGCAACCCGCAGACCGTCTACGACCGCCTGGGCGGCACGATCACCGCGTTGCCGAGCGTCGGTCAGGTGATCAAGCCAGGCGGCACGCTGTTTCGCGTCGACGGGGCGCCGGTGATCCTGATGAACGGTCACACGCCGGCCTACCGGGATCTGTCGCCCGCGGACCCCGACGGCACCGACGTGCTCGAGCTCAACCGCAACCTGGTCGCACTCGGTTTCGACGCCGGCGCGATCACCGTCAGCGACGTCTGGCAGGCGGGCACCACCGACGGCGTCGACCTCCTCCAGGAGTCCCTGGGCGAGCTCCCGACCGGCAGCCTGTCGCTCGGTCAGGTCGTCTTCCTACCCGGGGATCAGCTGGTGTCGGCGGTGGACGGGACGCTGGGCGCCACCGGCGGAGGGAGCGGCTCGGCGAACGGCAGCGGCTCGGGAGCGACCGACGCTGCTCTTGATCCCGAGCCCTCCCCCGAGTTCGTGAGCCTGAACGCCGGCAACTCGGGGTGCTTGGAGACCTCCACTTCGTCGTGTTCAAAGCCCCGGCGCCACCCCGCCCACACCCACACGAGGAAGGCGCCAAGGTCACGCCCGCCCGGGGGTGCTGAGGACGGGCAGACCCTCGCGGCGCTGAGCGCGTTGCTCCGGGCTGAGAGCGCTCAGCTCAAGGCTGAGACCGCCCAGCTGAAAGCCGCAAAGGCGCAGGGCGCGAAGTCGGGCTCGGGCACGGGGGGCTCGAGCTCGGGAACGGGCGACTCCGGCGCGTCCGGGTCGGGTTCTGGCTCCGGCGCTGGCGGGAGTGCACAGCCGATCCTGCAGACGACCTCGACCCATCTGGTGGTCACGGTCCAGTTGTCGGCCAGCTCGCAGAGCGAGGCGGTGATCGGTGATCACGTGACCGTGCAGATGCCCGCCGGGAACATCGTGGGTGGCCGGATCACCGGGGTCAGCTCCGTCGCTGAGAGCTCGAGCGGCTCGGGCGCCTCGGGGAGCGGCGGCGGAAACGGCAGCGGCGCAACCCCCGGCGGAACCGGGGGAGCTCAGGGCGCGAACGGCTCGTCGTCGTCGACGATCCCGGTGACGGTGGCGCTCAACGGTCATCACACCGGCGCCGGTCTCGATCAGGCATCAGTGAGCGTCAACTTCGCCCAGGAGCGCGCCGACCACGTGCTCTCGGTGCCGGTCACCGCCCTGCTGGCAACCGCGGGCGGGAACTACGCCGTACAGGAAGCCGCCGCGCCGCATCAGCTGCTCAAGGTCACGACCGGGCTGTTCGCCGCCGGCGACGTCCAGATCTCGGGCCCGGGCCTCTACCCCGGTCTCCAGGTCACCGACTCCCAGGGATGACCGACCCCGGCCCCGCGCTGGCGCTTGCGAACGTCGCCAAGGAGTATCCGGGCGGCATCTTCGCGCTGCGGGGAGTCAATGTCACGATCGAGGGCGGCGATCAGGTGGCGGTGATCGGACCGTCGGGCTCGGGCAAGACGACGATGCTCACGATTCTCGGGACGCTCGAGCGACCGACGACGGGGGCCGTCCAGGTCGCCGGATGCGACGTCGAAAAGGCGACCGACAACGAGCTCGCCGGCCTGCGAGCGCACCGCGTCGGGTTCGTGTTCCAGACCTTCCACCTCCAGGACTGGCTGACGGCCCTCGACAACGTGGCCACCGGCATGCTCTACACCGGTGCCGGCGGACGCGAGCGCCGCGAGGCGGCTCGGGCCGCACTTGACCGGGTGGGGCTCGGGCACCGTCTCACCCATCGCCCGGGCGAGCTGTCAGGGGGCGAGCGCCAGCGGGTGGCGATCGCGCGCGCGATCGTCAAGCGGCCCATGATCATCCTCGCCGACGAGCCGACCGGCAACCTGGACTCCAGGTCTGGCGGTGAGGTGATCGAGCTTCTGCACGACCTGGCATCCGAGGGCGCCACCCTCGTGCTCATCACCCACGATGCCGGCATCGCCTCCTCCTTCGGCCGGCGCGTGGAGATGCGGGACGGCGAGATCGTCTCGGACGAGCTCTCATGAGCGCGGCTATCGACTCCCCGCCGCGATCGAAACGCGCCGAGCCCCCGCGCCTGCCGGCGCGCGAACTCCTCGGCGTCGCCCTCCAGGGGCTGCGCACGCGGCGTCTGCGGGCGGCTCTGTCTGCACTGGGGATCGCGATCGGGATCGGGGCGATGGTGGCGGTGGTGGGAGTATCGGCCTCCAGTCAGGCGCAACTGCTGGCAACGATCGACGCGCTGGGCACAAACCTCCTGACGGTCTCCCCGGGCACGACATTTGCCGGCAACAACGAGGTGCTCCCGGACACCGCGGTCGCCTCGATCGACCACATGCAGAAGATCGAGAGCGCGGCGGCGGTCTATCAGCTCCCGAACGCGATCGTGCTGCGCAACCCCTACGTGCCCGCGGTGCAGACCGGCGGCCTGGGTGTCGACGCGGCGGGCGAGAACCTGCCTGAGGTCATGGGCGCGTCGATGGCCTCCGGGCGCTTCCTGGGTGCGGTGGCCGATCGGTATCCAGAAGCCGTGCTCGGCGCGGAGGCGGCCAGCGTCCTCCAGATCACCCACGTTGGGGGTCACGTCATGGTGTACGTCGGCAACACGTGGTTCGAGGTGGTTGGGATCATGAAGTCCGCACTGCTCGACACGACGCTCGACAGCACCGTCTTCATCTCGTTGCCGGTCGCTCACCGGCTGTTCGGTCTCGCGGCCAATCCGTCAGAGATCTACGTGCGCGCCGACGAGAACGATGTCGTCGGTGTCGCCAACCTGATCGCCCCGACGGCTGATCCCCAGAACGCCAGCGGCGTCCAGGTCAGCCGCCCCTCTGACGTGCTCAAGGCGCGGGCCGCCGCCAAAGGACAGTTCACGACCCTGCTGCTCGGTCTCGGTGCCGTGGCCCTCCTGGTGGGGGCGATTGGGATCGCCAACATCATGGTCATCTCGGTGCTGGAACGGCGTGCCGAGATCGGGCTTCGCCGCGCCCTCGGCGCCACCCGACGGCACATCAGCGCGCAGTTTCTGACCGAGTCGGCATTGTTGGCGGCGCTCGGCAGCTTGGTCGGGCTGGCGCTGGGCGCGGGCGCGACCGAGGTCTACGCGGTCGCCCAGCGCGAACCTTTCGTGGTCCCCGTCTACGCCCTTGTGGCCGCGCCCGCCGCCGGACTACTGATCGGCGCGCTGGCGGGCCTGTACCCGGCCGGCAAGGCGGCGCGACTGAGCCCTACCGAGGCGCTTCGCGCCTGACGCCACCCTGCTGGGCGATGCCGTCGTTTCGCAGGACGACTCAGCCTTTGGCGTCCTCCTTCTCCGCCTGCGCGAGCTCGCGCTCGAGCTCCTTGGCATCGGCGTCGATCTGCTTTTCGAGCGTCTTCACCGCGCGGGTCAGAGCCTCGTCGAGCTGCTCGGCGACCCGCGACTCTCCAACGATCACCAGGACTGCCTCACCTTCGTCGACCAGATCTCCGAGCTCCTTCATGTCGCCGCGAGACATGCCGCGCGCGAGGTGTCCGATCACTCCGCCCGCGACGCCGCCCACGACCGCCGAGCCGATGATCGAGGGCGGGAACAGGATCCCCGCCACGGCGCCGACAGCGATCCCGGTCCAGGCTCCGTGCTGAGTGGGCTTCTCGTGCTTGTGCACGTGAACCTTCCCCTCCTCGTCCTTGGTGATGATGGCCACGTCGTAGGTGCCGACGAGATGAGCGTGATGCAACTCCAGCAGGGCTTCGTAGTCGGCCAGCGCGTCAGCGGTGCTGGCGTAGGTTGCGGCATAGATGAATACGGGTCTGTCGCTCATGGGCTGCTCCCGAGGAGTGTTTGGACGGAGGGCGACCTATATATTGCGCTCCGTTTCGATGAAGGCAGCCTACGTCCGGGTGCTATTGGGTGCTGCGCTCGGTGCGGCGGCGCTGGCGATCGTGCACGTCGTCCTCCTCAGCACCTACTGGAACTCCGAGGAGGGCACCTACGCGCTGACTGCGCGGCTGATCATCTCCGGCCACGATCTCTACCGTCAGACCGTCGCCGCGCAGCCTCCCGGGGTGTTTCTCGCCGGCGCCGGCCTGCTCGCGATCCACGACAGCCTGGAGTGGCTGCGGCTGGGCGTCGCAGGGTTTCAGTTGACGGCTGGCCTCCTGGCGGCGCAGATCGTCTGGCGGACGACGGGAAGCTTCGCCGCAAGCGTCATCACCCCCGCCGCGACACTGTTGACGCCTTGGGCGGTCCAGGAGCACGGCGCGCTGACGCCCGAGCTCATCTCGCTCCCCTTCCTGCTGGGGGCGTTGCTGGCCTGCCGGCGCGAGCGCACGCTCCCGGTTGCGGGAATGCTCTGCGGGCTGCTGCCCCTGATCAAGGTGCCCGACCTGCTGCCGGCGATCGTGATCGTCCTGTGCAGCGTCGACGCGCGACGGGCCGGCGCATGGGCGATCGGGACGCTCGTGCTCGGCGTCGCGGCAACGTTCGCGCTCGCCGGGGATGCGTTCTGGAGGGAAGCCTTCGTCGCCCAGTCTCAGGCCAAGCTCCGATCGGTGGCCATCGTCAAGGGGTGGTGGCTGCAGGCGGGTTGGACACTCGGCGGTCTGGTCGTGTGCTGTGTGTGTGCGTTCGGCCTGCGGGCGCGGAGCCTCGATTGGCCGCAGCTTCGCGCCGTGCTCCTGACGGGGGTGGCGATGCTCGTCACGTTGCTCACGGTGCTCAAGGACGGGACCGGTCTGAACGTCACGGTGCCCGTCGAGGCCGTGCTGGTTCCGGCAGCCGTCACCGGGGTGGTGCTGGCGTGGCGCGCGGCGGCGCGCAGCCGAGCGAGCGGAGGAGGCCAGGCGGCCCCACGCTGGGTGGCCGTCCTGACCGTGGTCGCGGCCGCCTTGACCCTGGCCCAAACAGTGTCGCTACTGGCCTCGCCCAAGGATCCTGCGCCCTTTGAACGGATTGGCTCCGCCCGGGTCGGCTGGGCCGAGGGGATGTCACGGACGCAATTTGATGCCGCGGTCAGAGCGGCCCGCGCCTGCCCCGCCGGGAGCGTCTATGGAGGGCAGACGCTGATCGCTTTCGCCGCGGGGCGGCAGGTGCCCGATGATCAGCCCGACGGCTTCATCACGGCCGCGCCGGCGCTGCACGCCGTGCAGGAGCGGATCGCGAGCGTCCGCGACATCTGCGGGTAGCCGGGAGCGCCTAGGACCGCGGCCCGGTGAGCTCGTCCACCGCACCCCGGAGCATGGCGGCGAGCTCGTCGGGCTCGGCGTCGCTGAAGGCGAAATCGGCGGCGGAGAGCACGCCCAGCACCGCCCCGATCGAGCAGGCTATGC
>JBAPXO010000520.1:0-10200 GCA_049284255.1 Solirubrobacteraceae bacterium
GCCGTGCGCACGCAGAGTGCGGGCGACGAGCCGCCCGCCGTGCCACTGGATCTCCTCGCTCTCGGAGCTCATGACTCCGGCACGCTAACAGCGGGCCGACGCTCGGCGGGCACAGGCGCCGGCCTCAGACGCAGGGAGTTCACGACCGCCCCGCTGAGAATGACCAGCGCCAGGATGTAAAACCAGCCGAGCATGATCAGGATGAACACGATCGTCGTCCCGAAACGGGCGATCGTGGAGATGTTGGTCAGGTACAGGGGGAACGCGTAGTCGATGATTCCGACGGCGACCGTCGCGCCCAGGGCGCCGGGCCACACCGCGCGCCACGGAATCGGACGGTTGGGAACCCGCGAGTAGATCACCGCCAGGCAGGCGAACAGGATCGCCAGGCTGAGGGCCAGCGACCCGACGTAGACAAAGCCGGCCACCCGTTCCAGGTCGAAGGGAAGATCTTTGACCCCGGCGCGCAGGATGCTCTGCGCCGTGGGCACCGCGACGGTCGCGACCATGAAGATGAGGACGACGATCAGCATCGTCAGGGCAAAGCGCTTCTGATCAAGCCAGCGGCGTGAGCTACAGCCATAGATGCGAGCAAACGCGGTGTCGAGCGCTCCCCAGAACGAGGAGCCCAGCCACAGGCTCGCCACCAGCGCGAGCACGCCGGTGCTCGTGGTCGAGTTTCGGATCTCGGCGAGCAGGGAGCTCAGCGTCCCCTCCGTAGTACCGGGAAAGACCTCTTGGAGGTCGACGAGGACGCTGTGCTGCACGGCGGTGCTGGAGAGGACCTGGCCGGCGATGAACAGCCCGAGCAGAGCGATCGGGATGATCCCCAGCAGCATGTTGTAGGCCAGCATCGAAGACAGCCCGGTGATGTTCGAGTCAAAGGCGACGCGCCAGAAGTGGCGCACGCCCCGCCCGATGGCCCGGCCGTTCAACCGCGTCCCGAGCCAGCGGTGGCCCGCTCGGAGTCGGGTTCGGGCTCGGGGGCTTGATCGCGCAGCTGGGGCGACCACAGCTTGACCTGCACCTGCTTGCCCTTGAGCTCCACCGGGGGGCGCTCCTCGAACTCAAAGCGCTGGTCGTCAAGCAGTTGTCGGGTGGCGTCGGTGATGAGCACGGCGTCGCCGGTCTCACGGGTGGCCGCCTCGACCCGGGAAGCGGTGTTGACGGCGTCGCCGATGACGGTGAACTCGACGTGGCCGCCGCCTCCCACCGTGCCCGCCACCACCTCGCCGGAGTTGACCCCGATCCCCACCTCGATGCGCCCCTCGAATTCGCGAGGCACCCGATCGGTGATCTCGAGCGCCGCCGAGACCGCGCGCTGGGCGTGATCGCTGAGCTTCTCGGGAGCCCCGAACACTCCGAGCAGCCCGTCGCCGATGAACTTGTTGGCGTGCCCGCCATGCTCGAGGAGGATGGGGACCGCCAGCTCCCAAAGGTCGTTGAGCAGCGTCACCACCTCGGTCGGCTCCGAGCTCTCGGCGAACTCGGTGAACCCACGAATGTCCAGGAAGAGCACGCTGACCTCGAGCTCCTCGCCGGCGAGGTCGTAACCCTCCTGCAGCACGCGCTCGGCCAAGCTCGGGTCGACGTAGGCGCCGAAGGCCTGGCGCAGCCGCTCGCCCTCGTCCAGCCCCTCGATCATCGTGTTGAACGACTGGGCGAGCGCTCCGGTCTCGTCGGTGGCCACGACCGGGACGCGGGCGGCGAGGTCGCCGTGGCTGACGGCTTCCGTCGCCTCACGGAGATCGCTGAGCGAGCTGACCAGCGACCGCGCGACCAGGACGACGAGTTCGAAGGAGATCGTGAACGAGACGATCACCGCGATCACCCACGAGACTCCGAGGTCGGCGAGCGTCGTGTGCTGACCGTGCGTCGACAGGCCGGCGACCACGACCCCGGTGATGACGTTGATGACCGGAGCGACCGCGAGCAGCCGCCAGCGCAGCGGCAGACCCGGGGCCTCGATAGTGAAGTCCTCGGGCAGATCCTGGGCGACGCGCTCGAGCACGGGGCGCACCACGACCTCCATCGTGAAATAGCGAACGATCAGCCCGTAGGCGAGCACCGCCGTTCCCGCCGCCGCGATGATGAAGAACGAGTACCACGGCAGCTCAAGCAGCCAGGTGGCGAAGGCGATGAACGGGACGTAGGCGCACACCAGCGGGTACGTGCGAAGCGTCTTGATGTACTCGATCGGGAGCGTGGCCAGCGCCTGCCAGGCGGCCACCGTCGAGTCACGGTCGCGCGGACGGGCGGGATCGTCCTCCCACTTGCGGACCGGCCGCCACATCCGCCGCGTGATCTTGATCGACAGCAGGTTGTCGATCAACACCAGCCCCTGGGAGACGCCAACCAGGATCCAGAAGTCCGCGGCGGTCATCGGCTGGTAGAGCCGCAGCAGGCCCAGGCCACCGAGCATCACCAGATGGGCGATCCCGAACTGCGCCCAGACCAGTGCGAACGAGTTGCGCCGGGCGATCGCCCGAACTGCTCGATCGACGGGATCGATCATGCGTACAGTCTGTCAGCGCGACCCGTCAGCGATGGCCGACGAGCCGTCCGCCAGGTCGTCAGCCGACCGGCGCCAGCGGACGCGTCAGCGTCTCCTGCGTTCCCAGAATCGCCGAAGCGGCGAGGAGGCCCGACTCGCCGGCGAACCACTGGCCGTCGATGCAGATCGCCGGAACATCGGTCAGACCGGAACGGCGTAGCGCCTCGGCGGTGTCGGCGAGCTCCTCGTCACGCCAGGTCTCACCGGCCGCCGAGAGGCACTCGTCAAGCGGAACGCGGGCGACGGCCGCGGCTTCGGCCAGCGCCTCCGGATCCTCCAGGTCAAAGCCGCCGCAGAAGGCCAGGCGAAACGCGGCCAGGGCGAAGCTTGGGCCCGCGCCGAGCTCGCACGCGTAGGCCGCCGCGCGCAGGGCGCACGGCATGCGTGCCGGGAAACGCTCGGGCCACACCAGCGGAAGCCGCTGGGTGCGCGCCACGGACTCGGCTTGCTTGCGCCACTCATGCAGCGCCGCCGCGTCGGGCTCGCCGCGCAGCGCCGTCGCATCGAGCGGGATCCACTCGGTCTCGCCGAGCTCACGCTCGATCCGCTCGGCCACGAGATATGACTCCGGGCACGTGAGGTCGAACACGAACATCGGCTTCGCCGGCGGTGGCGGGGACGAGTGCTCAGCGCGCCGGCGATCCAGGTATATGAGGTCGCCCATCCCCCCTGTAACGAGCGCTCCGTAAGAAACTGGCGTGAATCTGTGGCGAATTACGGGTCATCCGTTATGCTGAATCTCGGTAGGTAGCCAATTCGTCCAAACGTCCTACAGCAGGGGAATCGTCATTTCGCACGTACCACCCCCTAAGCGTCATCCATACGACCAGTGGTCGCCGGACGCCCGCGCGCTTGATCTCGTGGGCGACAAATGGACGCTGCTCATCATCCGCGATCTGGTTTCGGGACCTCGACGGTTCGTCGAGTTGCAGAGAGTGCTGCCCGGAATCTCCACGGAACAGCTGCGTTCGCGGCTGAACCGGATGGTCGCCGACGGACTGCTGACTCGCAAGCGTTACCGGGAGGTTCCGCCGCGGGTCGACTACGAGCTCACCGAGCGGGCCATGGAGCTCGCGCCGGTGCTCGGAGAACTCGCCCGGTGGGGCTACGAGTGGACCTGGAGTCCGCCGCGTGCCTCAGAGAGCGTCGATATCGGCGCGATCTTCAGGTTGATCCCTGGACTGGTTCGAGACGACAGCATGTCCGAAGGCACCGTCGAGATGATCGTGACCGATGGTGACGGCGATCAGCCAAGCTCGTACATGATCATGCTCGCCCCCGGGCGGGGCTCGATCACCGAGCGGCACGACGGCCACGCCGATGCCACCATCCGCGGGAGTCAAACGGCCTGGATTCGGGCCCTGGCACCCAACGGTGACCGCGCAGAACTGCAGACCTCAGGTCAGCACGGGCTCGCGGAACTGGTACTCGACATCGTCGCGTTGGGTCACGACAGGGGAATAGAGTCCGCGGGCGCTGAGTCGGCCGCGATCTGAATAACGACTTCGAACCGGGCCAGCTGAACGCGCCACGCCGCGCGCGCTACTTATCTGAGTAACGCGCGGCAATAACGTGCGGGAACTTCCCGCTCTGACCCAGAAGGGCCGCCAGCGGTGGCGCAACCCAACACGCCTGTTGTCCGGTGTGCAGGGTCGTTGCCGGCTGGGAATTGTCGGCGGGCTGAGAGCCGTCGTCCGGAGCCCCGGTGTTGTTGCAGTCCCACGATGGGAGCGCGTCGCTGCCCGGATACTTGCCCCCCGCGCTCGCGATCTTCGGGTCGGCAAGCCAGAGCGGCGGCGGGTAGGTGTTGCCGCGGTTGTCGGAGTCACGGTTGGCGGCCAACGACAGCGTCTCGGGACCGACCGGACTGAACTGGCGCAGGTAGTGACCCGTGCCACCACCACCGAAGCTCGTCGTCTTGGCAGAGATACCGGCCGCGCCGTTGGAGATGAAGTCAGAGATCAGCTGCTGGTGGAGCGACAGCCAGGTCAGGATCGGGTTGAGCTGCTCAAGGAACGGACCTGCCGAGGCCAGGAGCGGCCTGGCCCCGTCGACCACTCGACTGTAGGCGGGCAGCCCCGTCTGAGCGACCGTGATCAGTGGTCCCAGGTGGGCGAAGAACGACCGCAGCGCGGGAGACAGCGCATTGAGGTCGGTGAGCGTGGGCTTGAGATTGGTGGCGACCGGCTCGAGCTCCCGCACGAGCGGATCGGTGTCAGACGCGAAGCCCTGCAGCCGGGCCATCGTCACCTTGGTCTCGTTCAAGAACGTCGGGAAGACGTGCAGAGTGGCGGCGATCGCGTTGTTGTTGACCGCCGTGGTCGCGAATGTCGTCTCGCCACTGGTGATCAGGTTGCGCAGGGCCGACTGGCTGCGATCGAGCGCCGCGAATGTCGTGCCGCCGTTGACCACCAGCCGCACGGTTGCCGTGTGCTCGACGTCGAGGACCTGGAGCAGATCGGTGGCGTCGGCCGCGAACCCCGGCAGGTTGCCGAGCACATCCGAGAGGTTCTGATCGTTGCCCCGGACGGCGGCCGCGAGCTGCTGTTGCCAGACCTGGAAGGCATGTCGGGTGCTCGGATCGAGCGCGTTGAAGATCTCGTCGAGCTGGACGGCGTGGGAGACCTGCGTGCGCGGCAGCAGCGCCCCGTCGGGGAGCGCCGGGCTACTCGGCGTCCCCGCCGTGAGGTCGATGTAGGTCTCGCCGGCGATCGTCTTGACGCGCAGGATCGCTCGTGCGTCGCGATGGATGGGCGCGAACTGGTCCTCCATCTGGATCGTCGCCACCGTCCGGTTGCCCTGGGGGTCAAGCGACTTGGCGACCACCTTGCCGACGTTGACTCCGGCGATGCGGACGTCGGCTTCGAGCGCTAGCTGGCTGGCGTCAGTGAACGACGCCCGGAACTCATACCCCTTGGGGTTGAACGGGATCGTCCCCCCGAACGACAGCCACAGGAACAACAGCAGCCCCACGCACGAGAGCGCGAACAGCACCATCGTGGCGATTCTGGCAACTGACGGGCTCCCGGTCTCCATGAATTCGGAGCGCGCGCCGGTGCGCCACCGTCACTTGTTCGAGTATTTGGTGGCGGTGATGTGGGGGAACTTCTGGGGCTGGTGCACGAGCGCCCCCAGCGGCGGAGCCACCCAGCACGCGGGCTCGCCGGTGGTGAGCTGCCCCGCGGGAGCCGAACCGGCCGGCGTCGAGCCGTCTCCGCCCTCGCCCGTGTTGTTGCAGTCCCAGGCCGGCAGGCCGAAGCTGCCCGGGTACTTGCCGCCGGCCGAGAAGTCCTTGGGGTCGGCCAGCCACAGCGGCGGCGGATAGGTGTTGCCGCGGTTGGCGGCATCACGGTTGGCCGCAAGCGACAGCGTCTCGGGGCCGACCGGACTGAACTGGCGCAGGTAGTGACCGGTGCCACCACCGCCGAAGCTCGTCGTCTTGGCAGCGATACCGGCCGCGCCGTTGGAGATGAAGTCTGAGATCAGCTGCTGATGCAGCGACAGCCAGGTCAGGATCGGGTTGAGCTGCTCGAGGAACGGGCCGAGCGCCCCCAGCAGCGGAGTGGCACCCGTGATCACCTTGCTGTAGGCGGGCAGTCCGGTCTGCGAGACCGTGATCAGCGGGCCGAGGTGGGTGAAGAACGAGCGCAGCGACGGAGACAGCTCGTTGAGATCGGTGAGCGTCGGCTTGAGGTTGGTGGCGACCGGCTCGAGCTCCTTGATCAGAGGATCCGTGTCCAGCGCGAAGCCCTGCAGCCGGGCCATCGTCAGCTTGGTCTCGTTCAGGAAGGTCGGGAAGACGTGGAAGGTGTCGGCGATCGCGTTGTTGTTGGCCGCCGTGGTTCTGAAGGTCGTCTCGCCACTGGTGATCAGGTTGCGCAGCGCCGACTGGCTGTGATTGAGCGCCGCGAACACCGTCCCCCCGTTCTGGACCAAGCGCACGGTCGCCGTGTGCTCGACGTCGAGCACCTGGAGCAGGTCGGTGGCGTCGGCCGCGAACTGCGGCAGGTTGCCGAACACGTCTGAGAGGTTCTGATCGTTGCCCTTGACGGCCACCGCCATCTGCTGTTGCCATACCTGGAAGGCATGCCGGGTCGTCGGATCGAGCGCGTTGAAGATCTGGTCGAGCTGCACTGCGCTCGCCACCTGGGTGCGCGACAGCAGCGCTCCGTCGGGAAGGATCGGAGTCCGCGGGGTGCCCGGGGTGAGCTCGACGTAGGTCTCGCCGAGGATCGTCTTCTGACGCAGGATCGCCCGCGCGTCCTTGTGGATGGGTGCGAACTTGTTGTTGAGCTGGATCGTCGCGATTGTCCGGTTGCCCTGGGGGTCGAGCGTCTTGTCCACGACCTTGCCGACGTTGACGCCGGCGATCCGCACGTCGGCCTGGTTGGCGAGCTGGCTGGCGTCGGTGAACGACGCCCGGAACTCATACCCCTTGGGATTGAACGGGATCGTCCCCCCGAACGACAACCACAGGAACAACAGCAGCCCCACGCACGAGAGGGCGAACAGCACCATCGTGGCGACCTTGGCGATTGAGGGGCTTCCGGTTTCCATTACTTGGCGAGTGCGGGGTCGAACTGGTCAAGCGACGAGACGTTGCCGGTGACCGAGCCGTTTGACTTGACGTTGTTGACCTGGGACGCCGCCTGGGGGTGCTTGGCCTCATAGCTCTTGAAGGCCGAGGTGACGCCCGCGCCGGACGCCGGGCAGACGCCGTCAGGGCCGACGATCGGGGTCAGGTTGAGCACGCCCTCGAACTCAGAGCCCAGCCCGGGCTGGACGATGTTGAGGTTGTCGAGCAGCTGGGTGTAGGTGGCGCAGCTTGCCTGCAGGAAGATTGGGCGGAAGTCACCGTTGGCGTCCTGCATCGAGAACACCGTGCGGGCGAGGTGGCTCCCCCAGGCCAGCCAGTACAGGTAGCCGTGCTCGACGTTGCCGGGGTTGTAGCCCAGCATGTTGACGAACCGGTTGACCACGTCGAAGGTCTTGGTGACGTTCGGAGTCGCTTTAGACAAATTAATCGCGGCCGGCTTGAGGTTTCGGACCAGGGGGCGAGCGGCGACGACGAACGGGCGGATCTGGTTCTGGACAATCGGCGTGCTCGGCTTGGCCAGCGCCTCGAGGGCCGCGTTGGCGGCCGGGATCTCCTTGGCAGCCGGAATCAGATTCGCCGATGTCGGGCCGAGCAGCTTGGCGAAGGTCTGCACCTTGTCGAGCGTCTGCGTGGTCTGGCTGAGCGTTCCCGGCAGGTCAACGAGCGCGCGGCTGATGTTGGAGTCCTCGGAGGCGAACGCCCGGAAGACGACGGCGCTGGAGTCGACGAGCTGGATGATCTGACCCTGCTTGGTAGCCAGCGCGGTATTCAGGCGCTGCAGCGAGTTCACCAGCTGGCGCAGGTCCGTACCGCGGACGGCGACCGCCTTGTTGACACGGGCAAGATCGCGGTGGGTGGGCTCGAAGCGCTCGAGCACCTGGGCGAGCTCGTCACCGCGGTTCTTGAGGCCGAGGCCGGCGCCGTTGACCAGCAGGTTGAGGTACTGGCGGCTGTCTCCGTCCAGCGAGCTGAGGATCTCGTCGACGTCGATGTCGGGATTGGTGTTGCCGACCGGGATCGTGTACCCCGCCTTGGCGACGGGCGCCGAGGCATTCCCGGGATCGATCTCGATGAACATGTCCTTGAGGCCCGTCTTGGGCCGCAGGAGCGCCGTCGCGTTCTGATGGATCACCTTTTGGAACTTCTTATCGATGTCCATCTGCACGACCGCCATCCCATTCTGCAGCTGGACCGAGCCGATCTCCCCGATCTGGACCCCGGAAATCCGGACCGACTGGCCCTGCCCGGGGGTCACCGCCTGCGCCGTGGAGAACTCGGCGTTGAGCTGATATTGCGAGGAGTTGATGAAGGGAAAGCGCAGACCCTCGTGATTGAGGATGTACCCGGCGACGAAGATCGACAGGACCAGGAGCACCAAGAGGGCAGCGAAGTCGCCGCTGTGGGTCTTGATCGCGCGCGTCACTTCAGATCACCGGTGATCGTCGAGGCGTTGAGCTTCAGGCCGGAGGCGGCCGCCTGCTTGGCCAGCGGCTTGAGCGAGTTGTTCAGAACGCCCACCCAGTCCGCCTTGGCCGCCGGCGTCTTGAGCGAGAGCCCACCGCCACCCGGGCCGGCCTGGGCGACCGGTCCGCCCGAGGCGGCGGTCAAGTCCGGGGGCGTCTGGGTCTCGCACGGCACGGTCTCCTCGTAGGGGGGCCGCTTGCCACCGGGCGGAAGCTGGGGCTGGACGCCGTCGATTGCCGACAGCGATTGCCCGAACAGGCCGGGCGACAGCGAGTAGGTCAGCGTGCCGCCCTGGCCGAGGACCCGGACGTAGGGACCGTTGGCGTCGAAGTCACGCGACTCGCCCGCCAGCCCCGGCAGGTAATCGACCTGCTCGATGTAGATCTTGCGGGACGGGAAGCCGTTGGAGGCGTTGAAGTGCGAGTCGGGAACTGTGCCCTCCGACCACGGGTGGATGACGTTGACGACGCAGCTCGAGGTCGGGCGCACCTCGTTCTTCATCAGCGGGATCGTCTCGTTGGTGAGCTTGGCGAGCGCCGGGATCGTGGGTTTGAGGTCGTGGACGAGGCCACGCAGCTCAGAGGGCTGCATCAGGGCGTTGAGCTGGGAGATGAAGGGCAAGGTGGCGTCGACCATCGCTGGAGTCGACTTGACCCCCGGAATCAGCGCCCGCGCAAAGCGCTCGGTCGGCGGGAAGGCGTCGTTGAGCGCGTTGAAGGCTGGGATCGCCGCCGCCAGCGTCTTGGGGAGCTCGATCACCGTGTCCTGCAGGTTGCGCTGCTGGCTGGCGAAGGCGCCGGCCGTCAGGTTGAAGTCGGTGACCAGGCTCTTGAGGTTGTTGGGATGGGCGTCGAGCGCCCCGGCCACCTTGCCCTGGGCCGCGATGTAGTTGGAGAGGTCGTGCGGCTGGATGCCGAGGGCGTCGTGAGCGACGATCGAGGAGTACTCGTAGGCGGGCAGCCAGTACTGGATCGACTTGTTGAATGACGGGCCCCCCTTCTTGACTGCGAGGCCGTACTGCTGCAGGAGCGTCTGCAGGTTCTGGCGGGTGTTGGCCTGCAGCGAGGTCAGCACCTGGTCGAACTGCACGGGCTCGACCCCCTGCTGGATGGGGAAGGTGTGGCCGGTCTTGGCGATCGGCGCCGAGGGCGTGCCCGGCGAGACGTCGACGAAGAAGTTGCCCTCGAGGAAGATCCGGGGGCGGATCGCGAAGGTGGCGTCGGTGTGAATTGGGAGGCCCTGCTTCTGGATCGTCATCGTGACGTCGGCGGCCTGGCAGACGCCCTGGGCGGCGAGTGACGGGCTGTTCGGTTTGCAGCCCGGCTCGGCCTGGACGCCGCTTACCTGGCCGACGTTGACGCCGGCGATGCGCACGAACGACCCGGGCTCGAGGTCGTTGGCGTTGGCGAAGGTGGCGTGAATCGTGTACTTAGAGGCGAACGGATTGGCGAACTTCGTGTAGGCAAGGTAGGAGAACACGATGATGAGCACGACCCCGATCGCTCCGGCGGTGAACTTGCTGAGGCCTTTGCGGCGCTTTTTCTTGCGTGAGAAAAGGCTCATGGGTTCTGCGGGATGAAGGTGG
>JBAPXO010000521.1:0-2696 GCA_049284255.1 Solirubrobacteraceae bacterium
AACGCCTTTACGACCGCCCCCGTCCCGCCCTGGGCATCGACGTAACTGCGGGCGCGACCGATTGCCTCGACGCTGTCGCTCGGTGCGCAAACGTAGAGCGCTGCCCATGCCGAGGCGGTGGCACCGAGGTCGCCCTCGGGCGCGGTCGGATAGGAGCGATAGGAACCATCGGACTCCTGGCGTGCACGGAGCCACCGAGCGCCCTCGGCGGCGTCGGTGGCGGGGAGGCACCCGGCGTAGTGAAGGGCCACCAGAACCTGGGCGGTAGGCATCGCTCCCATGTCGCCGGGTGACTCCCAGGACCCATCCGGCCGTTGCGTGGCCCAAAGGATCTCGACCGCACGGGCGAGGGCATCACGAACCGTGACCAGGTCGATCGACGGGGTCGGCAGGGAGGCGGTCACGCCTGTTCAGACCGCGCGATCCGAGCCAGTTCGGGGTCGATGGTCGGAAACACGCCGCTTGCGCTCCAGCGCCGTCCGAGCTCGGGAGGCACGGGAATCGAGAAGCTGGCGCTGCGCCGGCCGGCCATCTCGACGACGCGCTGGTTCAGGATGCCGGCGCCCACCATCTTGGTCAGAGAGCCAATCGGGCCGCGCGCGGACTGCGCCCGGTCGAGCACGCGTCCCGCGCCCGCCTGCCAGGCCATCGCCCGGTCCCATCGAGTGTGGGGCAGCCCGACCAGCTCGCACATCTCGTCACCGAGCAAATATCGGGTCAGGGCGGGCGCCGCCCCCTCGAACCCCGCCGGCAACGAGTTGGCGTGCAGCTCGAACAGGGCTCGGGTCATCTCCAGTCCCTCGTCGGAGCGGCGGTGGTTTCGCTGGGCGATCACCGCGGTGAGCTCGCGCGCCTGCGCCATGTCGGCGGGTATCGCCGCTGGGTCGATTCCCAGCATCTGGCCGACGACCCGCCAGCGGTAGTGGTAGTCCTCGGCCTCCTCGTCGGCGATGCGCACGCCTAGCTTGCGCAACGAGTCGACCACGATCCAGGAGAACGAGACCAGCGTGCCGGCAAGGTCCTCCTGACAGATCGGCACGCCGTCAACAGCTATGTCCCATCGGCCGCTGTTGGCCACGAGGTAGCGGATTGCGGCGTGGAGCAGCCGGACCTTCTGGATCTTGCGGATTCCGCGCCCGCCCGGGTCAAGCGATCCCGGCGACATCACCGCCAGCACGAACTGCGCGGTCTCGCCGACCCGACGGTACGCGTCGTGATCCAGCCGGTTGCTGAAGGTCAGTACCTTCACGCCCGGATAGCCGGCGTAGCAGTACACCAGGGATGCCGTCGCGAGGGCCACACAGACCTGCGGACCGTGCTCGACGACCGTCGTGCAACCCCGCTCGAGCCGGTCGCGATCTGCCCAGGCCGGCAGCTCGCCGGCCTCTCGCAGCCATTGCCCGACCGGCGCCGGCAGCTCGGCGGGCACCGGCTGCTCATTGTCGATCAGATGGCGCAGGATGCCGCTGACCGCACGGATCTGCCCCGTGCGCGCCAACTCGTCGATGACGGCGTCGGCGCCGGGGTCGCCGGCCCGCCGCAGATCATCAAAAAAGCCCCCGGCATGCCCCACGCCTAAAAGCTAAGGCGCAGGCACCCGGTTGGCAAGCCCAAGTACACGGCATCGAAGCCGAGCCGCATCAACCTCGACCCCGATTCCCCGGGTTAACCCTGAGGGTACGATTCCGCGTCGGATGTCATTGCGCGCCCAGAGCTCCGGTCAGGATCGGATCGAGTCCCGGATCGTCGACGCCGCTTACACGCAGGTGATGAAGGTCGGGCTTCGCCGAACGACGCTGACTGATGTCGCCGAGCGTGCCGGATTGAGCCGGATGACCGTCTACCGCCGCTTCCCGGACGTCGCGAGCGTCCTGCAGGCGCTGATGTGGCGGGAGTTCGGCGCGATCCTCGAGCGTGCGCAGGCCGAGCGCGCGGCGGTCGCCGGCGGCCGGGAGCGGGTGATCGCCGTGGCGGTCTATGGGCTCGAGCTGCTGAGCACGCACGAGCTGTTCCTGCGGCTGCTCGATGTCGACCCCGAGATGCTCCTGCCCTACGTGACGCAGCGCGCAGGTCGCTTTCAGGACGCCGTCACCGACGAACTGACCAGGCAGTTGAGCGAGGCGATGTCCGCAGGCGAGGTGCGCGACGACGATCCCCGGAGGCTGTCGCGCTCGATGCTGCTGGCGATGCGTGGCTACGCCTACTCGGCGGCCGACGGCACGAGTCGCAACCAGCGCGCACGCCAGCTCAAGGACCTTGAGCGGATGCTCGACGGGCTGCTGCGCCCAGACGGGTGACGCCTCCCGCTTAGATCCTCACGCGGCTCACGCGGCTCACGCGGCTCAGGCGGCCCCGCTCGTCGCCGCGACAGCGGCCGGCGCCGCGTGGTCCTCGAGGAGCTCCTCGGCGACCACCCGCGCCGCCTGACGCCAGGCGGGAACGAGGCCGAGGCGCGTGCGGCGGTCAAGGACATCGTCGACATTCAGGGCGCCCTCGCGCTGCACGGCCGCGAGGAGCTCGACGCCCAGGACGGGAAGGCCGGGCGAAATCGGTTCCAGCAGCTCGGGGCGGCCGTTCGCCAGCGCCATCACCTCGCGCGCCTCGGTGCCAAAGCGCCGCCACAGGCGGGCCGGGACGTCGCCGGGCAGGCGGGTCATGTCGGGTGGCGCGCCCACGATCGGCAGATGGTGCGTGCG
>JBAPXO010000522.1:0-7898 GCA_049284255.1 Solirubrobacteraceae bacterium
GCGTTGACCTATGCCGGGCGCCAGGAGAACCTGCGGGAGGTGGCGCCGGAGATCAGGTTCGTGCACGGGGCGATCGAGGATCCCGCGGCGGTGGCGGACGCGCTGGGCGGCGAGCGGCCGGATGCGATCGTCAATTTCGCGGCCGAGACGCATGTCGATCGCTCGATCGCTGACCCGTTCGCGTTCAGCGTGACCAACGGTCAGGGCACCCATGTGCTCCTGGAGGCCGCGCGCGAGCGGGGGCTGCGCTATGTGCAGGTCTCCACCGACGAGGTCTACGGGTCGATCGAGACCGGCTCGTTCACCGAGACCTCGCCGCTTGCCCCGTCGAGTCCGTACAGCGCGACCAAGACGGGCGCCGACCTGCTCGTGTGCAGCTATTTCCACACCTACGGCCTGGAGGCGATGGTGTGCCGGGGCTCTAACAACTATGGCCCTCGTCAGTATCCCGAGAAGCTGATTCCGCTGATGATCCTCAATGCTCTGGCCGGCGATCACCTTCCGGTCTACGGTGATGGTCGCAACGTCCGCAACTGGCTCTACGTCGAGGACTTCGGACGCGGCATCGGGCATGTGCTCGAGCACGGCGTAGCCGGAGAGACCTACAACTGCGGCGGCCCCGACGAGTGCGAGAACCTGGAGGTCGTGAGCCGCATCCTTAAGCTGACAGGCGCCGACGACTCGCTGATCGAGTACGTCACCGACCGCCCGGGTCACGATCGGCGCTACTCCCTGTCATGCGAGAAGCTGCAGGAGCTGGGGTGGCGAGCGCAGACCCGCTTTGCCGAGGGATTGGCCCAGACCGTCGACTGGTATCGCGAGAACCCCTGGTGGTGGGAGCCCATCCGCTCAGGGGCCTACCGTGAGTATTACGAGCGCCATTACGGGCGCTCGCTGAAGGCCTAGGGATGGCGACGGCCAGAGGGCGCCACGCGCCGCCGCCTGAGGTGCGGCTCCCGCTGCAGCGCTCCCGGCTACTGCGCGCCGCCGCCGAGGAGTTCGCCGAGCGGGGCTACGCGGGGACGAGCTCGGAGTCGATCAGCCGCCGCGCCGCGATGTCCAAGGCGACCTTCTACGAGCACTTCGCCAACAAGGAGGAGTGCATGCTGGCCTTGTTCGACCTCGGCTACGAGGTCGTCGTGCAGTCGATGGCTACGGCAGCTCAGGGAGCTCCGACCGGGCGGCCGGCCGAACGTATGCGCGCGGGGACGCGCGCCTTCTTGACTGCCCTCGCGGACCACCCGGAGTTCGCTCAGACCCTGCTCGTGGAGATCATCGGTGCCGGCCCCAGGGCCGCGCACCGCCGCGATCAGATCATGCAGGCGTTCGCGGAGGTGATCGACGCCGAGAACGCTGCGTCCGCGCGCCGCGGCCTGAGCGGCCGCTTCCGTTCTCCCCATGACTCGTTCGCGATCGTGGGGGCGACCGTGGAGCTGGTCTCGCGGCAGGTACGGCTCGGAATACCCGAGAACGTCCTCGACCTCGCGCCCGTGATCGACCGCTTGATCCTGGGCATGGTCCCACCGCTGGAGTCGTGAGCGGGGGGGCACCCGGCGGGCTCGCCGAGCTCGAGCGGGAGATCATCACGTGCCGGCGCTGCCCGCGGCTCGTGGCCTGGCGCGAAGAGGTCGCCCGCAACAAGCGCGCCGCCTTCGCCTCAGAGAGCTACTGGGGCCGGCCGATTCCGGGCTTTGGCGATCCCTCGGCGACGGTCGTGGTCCTCGGTCTGGCACCCGCCGCCCACGGCGGCAACCGCACCGGTCGCATCTTCACCGGCGATCGCTCGGGCGACTGGCTGTTCGCCTCACTTCACCGCCAAGGGTTTGCCAACCAGGCGACCTCGATCCGTCGCGATGACGGCCTCAGCCTCACGGGGTGCTGGGTCACGGCCGCGGTCCGGTGCGCGCCCCCGGCCAACAAGCCAACGCCCGCTGAGCGCGACACCTGTCTGCCCTACGCGGTGCGCGAGCTCAAGCTGCTGGGCAATGCTCGGGTGATCGTGTGCCTGGGGGCGTTCGCCTGGGACGCCGCGCTGCGCATCCTGAGTGCCCTGGAGCGGGCCGTGGTCCGGCCGCGACCTAAGTTCGGCCACGGGGCCGAGGTGAGCATCGGCCGCTTCACATTGCTCGGTTGCTACCACCCCAGCCAGCAGAACACTTTCACGGGTAAGCTCACCGAGGCGATGATCGATGACGTGCTGGGGCGAGCGCGGCAGCTGGGCGGCGCGCGATGAGCCCGGCAAAGACGCCGCCGCGCCCCGAGCTGGCGGCGCTGGCGATCGCCGATTCCCCTGAGCGCTGGAGCGCGCTCGGGTTTGAGGTAACGGATGGACGGGTGAGACTCGGCGCCGTCGAGCTCTCGCTGGGTGCTCAAGGGCGTGGAATCACCGGGTGGACGCTGCGCAACGTCGACGCTGCGCTCGCCGATGGCGGCGTCGACGGCCTGGTCACCGCCGCCACCTCGGCGCCGCCGGTTGACGGCCTCGTCCATCCCAACGGAGCGATCGGTGTCGACCACGTGGTGGTCACGACACCGCACTTCGACGCCACGGCCGCGGCGCTGCAGCGTGCCGGCATGCCATTCCGCCGGATTCGTGACTCCGGAGGCGGTGTTCGGCAGGGTTTCAGACGGCTGGGGCCGGTGATCCTCGAAGTCGTGGATGCTCCGGGCACCCCGGCGACAGCCTTCTGGGGCCTGGTCGTCGTCGTCAACGATCTCGACGGGCTGCGCCGCCAACTGGATCCGCACCTGAGCGCGATCCGCGATGCCGTCCAGCCCGGGCGCCACATCGCCACCCTGGACCGCGGCGCCGGCCTGAGCACACGGCTCGCGTTCATGGATCCTGAGTCCTAGCCTCATAGGTATGTCGCTCGATGCCTTTAGTCCACGCACGCGGGACTGGTTTGCCTCGGCCTTCGAGAGCCCGACACCGGCGCAGACTCAGGCTTGGCCAGCCATCGCCTCGGGCGAGCACGTGCTCATCTCCGCGCCGACCGGGTCGGGCAAGACGCTGGCCGCATTTCTTTACGCGATCGACCAGCTGGCCTCTGAGCCCCGGCCAGAAAACCCCCGTGACCGGCGCATCGGCCTCGTCTACGTCTCGCCGCTCAAGGCACTCTCATATGACATCGACCGTAACCTGCGCACGCCCCTGCGCGGGATCGGCGCCGACCTCCAGGTGGGGGTGCGGACGGGGGACACGCCCCAGCGCGAACGCCAGCAGATGCTGCGCAACGCGCCCGACATCCTGATCACCACGCCCGAATCGCTGTACCTGATGCTCACGGGGCGCGCCCAGTCCCTGTTCGAAGGCGCGCGCTGGTGCATCGTCGACGAGATCCACGCCGTGGCCTCGACCAAGCGCGGCGCGCATCTTGCGCTCACGCTCGAGCGCCTGAGCCAGGCCGCGGGCGCCGACCTGCAGCGCATCGGCCTGTCGGCCACCCAGAATCCGCTGGAGGAGGTCGGCCGTTTCATGGTCGGTCCCCATCGGACATGCCGGGTCGTCGACACCGGGGTGCGCAAGGAGCTGGATCTTCAGATCCATGTCCCCGTCGAGTCGATGGTCGAGCCCGACGACACTCCCTCGCCTGAGTTGGATCCGCTCGAGGGCGGCGAAGCCACGCGGCGCTCGATCTGGCCGGCCATCTACCCGGAGCTCGTGGATCTCATCAAGGCGCACAAGTCGACGATCCTGTTCGTGAACAACCGCCGCGGGGCCGAGCGCCTGGCGCTTCGCCTCAACGACCTCGCCGGTGAGGAGATCGCGCGCTCGCATCACGGCTCGTTGGCGCGCGAGGAACGCACCGTCGTCGAGGAGATGCTCAAGGCTGGGGAGCTGCCGTGCTTGGTCGCAACCTCGAGCCTCGAGCTTGGGATCGACATGGGCGCCGTCGATCTCGTGATCCAGGTCGAGTCTCCGAAATCCGTCGCCCGGGGGTTGCAGCGCATCGGCCGCGCCGGCCATTCGGTTGGCGACGTCAGCCGGGGACGCATCTTCCCGAAGTTCCGCGCCGACCTGCTCGAGTGTGCGGTTGTCGCTCGGCGCATGCGCGAGGCCAACATCGAGACCACCGTCGTGCCGCGCAACCCGCTGGACGTCCTCGCCCAGCAGATCGTGGCCATCGCGGCGGCATCTGTCGACGGAGATGGTGGGGGGGCGACGGTCGCCGTCGACGAGCTGTATGCGCTGGTCACGCGCACTCACTCCTACGCCGAGTTGCCTCAGACGCAGTTCGAGAACGTGCTCGACATGCTCGACGGTCGCTATCCCAGCTCGTCGTTCGCCGAGCTTCGCCCGCGAATCGTCTGGGATCGGGTCGCCGGCACCATCCGGGCGCGCCCCGGTGCCCGCCAGCTCGCCGTCACCAACGCCGGCACGATTCCCGACCGCGGCCTGTACGCGGTCACGCTGCCCGACGGACGCCGCGTCGGCGAGCTCGATGAGGAGATGGTCTACGAGGCTCGTCCCGGTCAGACGTTCCTGCTGGGCGCCACCACGTGGCGGATCGAGGAGATCGGACGCGACCGCGTGATCGTCACCCCGGCCCCCGGGCTCCCGGGCGCGGTGCCGTTCTGGAAGGGCGACACCCTGGGCCGCCCCCGCGAGCTCGGCGAGGCGATCGGAGCTTTCTCGCGCTGGGCGGTCGACCAGTCGCCGGAGACGCTGGAGCGCGAGTACGACCTTGATCGGCGGGCCGCCAACAACCTGGTCGAGTTCCTCGCCGAGCAACAGCAGGCGACGCGGGTCGTGCCCTCAGATCGAGCGATCGTCGTCGAGCGCTTCCGCGATGAGATCGGAGACTGGCGCCTGTGCGTGCTCAGCCCGTTCGGCGGGCGCGTGCACGCGGCGTGGGCGCTAGCGCTGAGCGCTCGCATTCGTGAGCGGGTGGGCCTGGAGTCCGACGCGATCTATTCCGACGACGGGATCATCGTCCATCTCCCCGATGCAGAGGAGCCCCCGGGCGCCGACCTCGTTCTACTCGAGCCCGACGAGATCGAAGACCTCGTTGTCGCCGAACTCGGATCCTCGGCGCTGTTCGGCGCGCGCTTCCGTGAAAACGCCGGCCGGGCGCTGCTCATCCCGAGGGCCCGCCCCGGCAAGCGCACGCCGCTATGGCAGCAGCGCCTGAAGTCCCAGTCGCTGCTCGAGGTGGCGCGCGACTACGGGGAGTTCCCGATCGTGCTCGAGACCTACCGGGAGTGCCTGCGCGACGTCCTCGACGTGCCCGGGTTGGTCGATCTGCTCCGCCAGCTGGGCCGGCGGGAGATTTCTCTGATCGAGGTCGAGACCGCGACCGCCTCCCCGTTTGCCTCCTCACTTCTGTTCGACTACGTCGCCACCTATATGTACGAGGGCGACACGCCCAACGCCGAGCGCCGGGCGGCGGCCCTGTCGCTGGATCGCGACCTGCTGCGCGAGCTTCTCGGCCAGGAGGAGCTGCGTGACCTGATCGATGCTTCCGCCCTCGAGCACGTCGAGGCCGACCTGCAGTGCCTGTCTGAGCCCACGCGCGCCGTCAACCGCGAGAGCCTGCTCGACGTCCTGCGCCGGGTGGGCGACTTGTCGATCGCCGAGGCCGCCGACCGCGTGCTCGACGGGCTCAACGCCGTGGTGATGCTCGACGAGTTACGCGCCGAGCGCCGCACCGCTCGCATCCGGGTCAACGGCGAGGAGCGCTGGATCGACGCCGCCGACGCCGGGCTCTACCGCGACGCCCTGGGGGCGGCGCCCCCCGGCGGCCTGCCCGCGACCTTTTTGGAGGACGTGCCCGACGCGCTGGCGCGGCTGCTCACGCGCTATGGCGCCACGCACGGTCCGTTCACGACCGCCGAGGTGCGGGCGCGGTACGGGATCGACGCCTCGGCGGCGCTGCGTGAGCTCGAGCGCGGCGGCGCCCTGGTGCGTGGAGAGCTGCGGCCGGGCGGCTCTGAGCGCGAATGGTGCGACCCAGAGGTCCTGCGCCGGCTGCGCCGGGCCTCACTGGCCGCCCTGCGCAAGGAGATCGAGCCTGCCGAGCAACGCGAGCTCGCCCGCTTCTTGCCGGCCTGGCAAGGCGTCGACCGCCATCCCGCGTCGGGCGCGGGAATCGACCGCCTGCGCGAGATACTCGTTCCCCTGCAGGGGCTGGCATTGCCCGCCGAGGTCTGGGAGCGCGACGTGCTGCCGCGACGGGTGGGCGCGTACTCGCCATCGTGGATGGATCAGCTGTGCGCCGCCGGCGAAGTGGTGTGGATCGGTGCGGGTGCTCTGGGGCGAAACTCGGGCCGCGTCGCTCTCTACTTCCGAGACGACCTCACGCTGCTCGGCGGCCCGCCATACCGCGGCGAGCTTCCGTCCTCGGAGGCTCACGAGGCCGTGAGTGAGCGGCTCGCGGCCGGCGCGTGCTTCTTCACCGATCTGCTCGTCGACGTCGAAGGGCTCAGTCCCGAGGAGATCCAGGAGGCGCTGTGGGACCTGGCCTGGGCGGGGCTGGCCACCAACGATGCCTTCGCCCCGCTGCGCGCGCCCCGGCTGACCTTGGCCCGGGCGCAGCGGGAGACGCTGCGGCGCGCGGGAAGGAATCGGATCCCGCCCGCCCGGTTCGGGGCCGGGCGCCGCCGCGAGACCGCCTCGGCTCAGGTCCAGGGGCGCTGGTCGCTGACCGAGCCGCTGCTCCGCGGCTCCGTCGACCCGGTCGCCCGCCGTCGCGCCCTCGGTGAGCTGCTGCTCGAGCGCTACGGCATCATCACTCGTGAGCAGGTTCTGGCCGAGGGGATCCCCGGCGGATTCTCAGCGATCTACTCAGAGCTCTCGGCGCTCGAGACGCTGGGCGTGGCCCGCCGCGGCTACTTCCTCGAGGGCCTTGGGGGCGCCCAGTTCGCCCTGCCCGGTGCGGTCGAGCGGCTGCGCGCTCGCAGCGGATCGACGGAGGAGGCGGCAAAGCCGCTCGTCCTATCGGCGGTCGACCCCGCGCAGCCTTACGGCGCCGCCCTCTCGTGGCCCGCCCCGCGCAACGGGGAGACCGCCCGGCGCCGTCGCCCCGCTCGAACTGCCGGCGCGTATGTGGTGCTGAGCGGCGGAGATCCGATCCTCTATCTCGAGCGGGGAGGTCGCGCGCTGCAGACGCTCGTCGCCGGCGGCGATCCGCGCCTCCGCGTCGCCCTGGCTGCCCTGGTCGACTACGTGCGTTCGGGGGCGATCAAGCGCTTGGCGCTCGAGAAGGTCGACGGGGAGCCGGCGATGACATCGTCCCTGGCTCCGGAGCTGACCGAGCTCGGCTTCCAGGAAGGGCCGCGCCGGCTGACCCTCAGCGCCTGAGCGCGGCGGCGCTCGGTGCCTGATCGCGAGACCAGCCGCGATGCCTGAGGGCGACACGATCGCTTGGGCGGCGAAGCGGATGCGCCCCGTGCTGGAGGGTCACGTGCCCGAGGAGATCGAGACCCCGCATCCCCGTCATTCGCTTGACCGCTGGCCGCAGCGCCTGGGCGGGCGGGCGGTGACCGAGATCCGCACGCACGGCAAACATCTGTTCATGCGGTTCGAGGGAGATCTGACGATCCATTCGCATCTGCGCATGACCGGCGTCTGGGGCATCTACGGCCCGGGGCGGCGGTGGGGCCGTTCGCCGCGGCGGGCCTGGCTGGTGCTGCGTCGTGCCGGACACGACGTGGTCCAGTTCGACGGACCGGTGCTCGAGCTGCTGACCGACAGCCGCACGCGCTTCGATCAGCGGCTGGCGGGACTCGGTCCCGACGTGCTCGCCGACACGTTCGATTCGGCACGGTTCCTCGCGCGGCTTCGCTCCGACGACGGTACCCGCGGAATCGGCGACGCGCTGCTGGACCAGCGCAACGTCGCTGGGATCGGCAACATCTGGAAGGCCGAGGGCTGCTGGGAGGCCGCCGTCGATCCCTGG
>JBAPXO010000523.1:0-9777 GCA_049284255.1 Solirubrobacteraceae bacterium
CCCCATCCGGGTTCATCACCCACTGCGCCCCGACCGACCCCTCATCCAACCGCATCCGCAACCCCGACACCGGCAACCGACCCTCCCGAACGCCAGTGCCGGGTCCGGTCACGCTCATTCGCTGGCGCGTCGGTCGCGCGAACACGCGCGGAGCCGACTGCGCCCTCATCGGCGCCGGAGGCGCCACCCGCGGGGTCGTCGCCGCGTCGGCTGCGCCGGCTGCTCCGGCTCTGTCCGGGGAAGGGAGTCGGCCGAGGTCGGTGCGGGGTCGAAAACCTGCTCGCCATGCTTGCGCACGACCACGATCGTCTCCAGCGAGCGACGTCTGATCGCTTCAATCTCAAAGCTGCCGAGGCACTGTTGGCAATAGAGCATGAACTCCATCAAGTCGGCCTGCGTCCAGACGTGGAAGTGGATCGAGTAGCCTTCCCGTTCCAGCTGCTGGGCCAGTTGCGCTGCCCCCTCGTCGCCTGGCGGCTCGCCTTCGTAGACCAGCGCCGCCCATTCCCGATAGTGGCCCGCGCGGGATGCCTCCGGGCCGTTCTCGTGATCCTCGACCAGATGGCTCAAGGGCGTCCGCGGGCGGCGGAAGTCGAACGTGTATCGCTTGTCCGGAACCGCGTAGAACAGCACTCCACCCGGTCGAAGCTTCCCCAGATGCGTTTCGATGGTTCGAATTGGGTCTTCGCAGTGCTCTAGGAAGTGGTTGGCCACAATGAAGTCGACCGACTCGTTCGCAACTGTCGAGAGCAGCTCGCCGTCGTCGACGATGTCGACAGGTGCCAGATCGACGCTGGCCAACTCCGGGTAGTGCTCCCGGAGTTCGGGAACCGTCATCCGATCCATGTAGCGCACCCGCGCCCCGGCGGGCAGCGTCATAGCGAGATGCAGCGCGCCGATCTCGATCCCGTTCCCCAGCAGAAACTCGCCCGCTAGCTCCGCCCGCGTATCGCGAGCTGCCACCGGCGCCGGTTCGGGAGCCGCGGCTCGCGGGCCAATCACCTGCGGCGCGTCGCTCATCGCGCAGGCAGGCTAGCACCTCGTGGGGTCGTGCTCAGAAGAGTCCTCCAGCGCGGCGCGGGCCGCCTCAACCCAGCCTCAAACGACTCCGCAACCGGCTGCGTCTCCGCAGCTGCGACGCGAGCTCGGTGTGCTCGCGATGCAGCTCCAGTAGCTCGGCCCGCTGACGACCGAGCTCGAGCTCGGTCTGCTGGCGACGGAGCTCGAGCTCGGCCTGCTGGCGACGGAGCTCGATTGTCTCGTTACGGAGCTGACGGATGTTGTGCTGGAGGGCTCCGATCTCGCGTGGTTCGTTGCGCTCGAGGCGCACCAGATCCTCGACGGTCAACTGCACCGGCTTGCGCCGCAGCAGAATCATCCCTTGTCCCATCGCCGGATCTGCCGCCGTAGGTTGGCGGGGCTCCGGGGCCATGTAGGGCCACAGATCCAGGATCTCGAAGGCTCGCCCCCAATGAGCCCGCAGCCACCAGGGCGAGAGAAACGCCGTCGGGCCGCCGACATCCCAGGGGTTCCCGGCGCGGAGCACGTTCATCCCAATGCGGTCTTCGCACCACGGTTCGTCGGTAAGCACCTGACTCATCCCTTCCCCGAGGAAGGTTGCCAGCAGCAGTCCGTCCGGAGCCAGTACGCGGTGATGCTCGAGCAGCCACTCGGCCCAGTGGTCGGTGATGTGCGTGTACACGCTGAACGCGAAAATGAGGTCGAAATAGCCGTCCGGCTGCGGGAGGCCGGCTTCCTCGTGACACGCGAAAGCGTGAAACGGGGGACAGATGTTGCTTTGCATCCACTCGATGCTCGGCTCGTCAATGTCGCACCCCCAGAATTCGGCTTCGTTCGCTTCAGCCTCGAAGTGGCGAAGTACCTTGCCGGCGCCGGATCCGAAGTCGAGCACGCGCTTGCCCTTCCAGCTCCAACCGGGGGGCAGGATTGCTTCAATCTGCGCGCGGAGCGCGAAGCCGAGCCCCAAGTAGGCGCCCTCCGGATCATGATCGCCCACGTGCCCAGCTCGTTGCAGCAGATCGAGCGGCGGGAGTGGGAGGGATTCAGTTGTGTTCATGGTGTTCTCGCCGCCAATCGTCGAACAGGAGGCGCGCCAGCATACGCGGGCACGAGACTCGTAGCTGATCACCCGCTTTCTCCGGCTCGTGTCGATTAGGTTTGATGGAGTTGTCCTGACTTGGCTGTGACAAGTTCGACGGTTGTGGGCTGTGGCCCGGTTGCCGGTTCGCTTTGGCTGCGAAGTGCGACTAGACCGAACGCGGCGAGACTCGCAGCCGCTACGGCGATCGCTATTGGTTCGTACCCGGTTCCCGGCGACGGGTTCAGCACGGGAGCGTAGATGGCCACCGACACGAGCGCGCTGACCCCGACGAGATACCCGGCAAACCGGGGGAATGCCGCGCGAGCCCCCGCCACGGCGGCGCAGAACCCCAGCACGGGCAGCATGTAGCTCCCCTCGTGGATGACCGCTTGCGATGGCACGTTGCCGAACAGCACGAGGCCCTCGATGATGGCGCCCAACGAGACTACTGAATAGCAAGTCAACGCAAACCGCCACTCCGGCCCACTGAGGGCACGGCGCGAGCGGGCAACGAGCATCAGAACAGGCACGATCAACAGCAGCCCGAACGAAGGCAGTAGATCGAAGAAGAGAATCCCACGAATATCGACCACCGCCGTCGCGAGGTCGCCTGACTCGGCCGCATCTACCGCGCTCTTCAGGTCACTGACCATGGGACCTCCTCCCGAGATCACCACGAAGTTCTCCGCCTTATTGTGGAGTGTGCCGCCCACCCCGGCATGCCGATAGGCGTCGACGATGTCTGTTGAGGTGCTGTGGCCGTCGGGTGTGACGGTGCCGGCGAGGGCCCATTTTGTAAGACGGTTCCCGGGGGGATCTCCATACTTCTGATACGAGGACCACGGGACGTAGAGCAGGACCCCCACGGCCACCGCCAGAGCCAGCCAGCGCCAGCTCGGCAGGCCGCGAACGGCCGCGATGAGAGCGAGCGGGACGATCCCGAAGACGCTCGAGCCGTGCCCGAGCATCGCCAGCACGAGAAGAAGGCCAATCAGGACCCCGGCCGCAGGCTGTCGCCGCACATCAGACCACGCCGGTGTGATCATGAGCGCTGCCGCCGCCAGGAGCATTGCCGCAGGAAGCATCTTTGGCCAGACAAAGAACCCGTTGACAATCGCGAGGTCGCTGACCAGCACCGAGAGCATGGCGAGAAGCCGCGTCATCCGTCCCACGCGGGCGGCGACCAGCAGCGCCCAGAGTCCGATGATCCATAGCTGTTGCAGCGCCACGGCGACCAGCTCGTAGTTGAGGCCGCTGTTGTCCCAGCCGAGCGGTCTCTGCATCATCACGTAACCGATCTGGAGGGGCGGTCGGTCGCTCGCCAACCAGTCGCCAGGGTAGACCGGCGGGATCCCGTTGTGGCCGTGCGTGTAGAACCACGTCGCGAAAAACTGCGGTATGTCGTTGTCGCTGGGCAGCCGGAAGCCAGTGAAGCGAGTCGCAGATGTCACGATCGACGCCCCACTGCCGCCGTGCAGGAAGCCGAGGAACACTAGGAAACTCGACCCGAGCATCCACAGCACCAACGGAGTCGCGAGCGGGCGGGTCAGCGATCGATCGATTCGGCGACCGCGGATGGATACGGCAACGATCCACACTGACCCCACCAAAACGAAAACCGAGAACGTCTTGCCGATGATCGGTGCCGCGTAGTACAGCCAAAATCCGAGCATGGCGGTTGCGCCGCTGGCCGCGAGGCCAATCGCCAGGAGGAGCGGGATATGAGTGACGCGGCGGCGAGCGGCGATCAAGACCGCGGCGGCGCCCGGGAGCCCCGTCATCAGGAGATGGGTGAGCAACAGCGCGAGGACCTTCAGCTGTTCCATCGGTGCTGCTACGTGCCTACCCGGCAAACGCGGCCGCCGGGACCGGTCAGCAGCATTCGCCACGGAATCTGGGGGGCGCGGTCGGCCGGAACCGAGACGATGGCGACGCTGTGGGCCGGGACAGTGCCCAACTGAGCGTCGTAGGTTGACGCGAAGCGACCCATCTCGACCGTGACCGACCCGGACTTCGCGGCGGCCAGTTCGTACCTGCCGGCCGGCGTGCGGATGCCAAGGGGCCCGCCGCCGACGATCAAGCAGCCGCCAGCGACACGATGGGTGCCACTCAGCGCTGTCGGCGGCGCGGACGAAATCCGTTCGCCGCCGGCCGCGGGCGACAGCTGGAGCTCGCCCCGCTCAAGAACCCCGTCCGCCCGCTCACGGGTCGTCTCGTCCTGAGCCAGAAGCGCTGCCGGTGAGTCCGCATCCACGCCGAAGGAGTCGACGGCGCTGAAGAATGGTCCCGCCTGGACGTTGACGAGAACGGCTGGGTCTCCCGGCACCGCGGGACTGAATTGAGGCGGCACGATTCCACGAACCAGCAGCAGTGCTCCGAGCTCCGCACGGCTGGCGACGTCGGACGCTAGGAGGGATGTCCTCGCCTGCCGGTACTGGTCGGCATTGGTCGCTGCGATGACCGTGAGGACCAGAACCGCCACGATGACTCCGGTCCGGGCGAGGCGGGGGCGGGGAAGCGCGAGGCAGACACAGATCAGGAGCAGTGCGACATTGCTCGACAAATACCGCGGGTCGTTTGGCGGTCGCGAGAAGGCGCCATAGTTAGAAACCGATGCGGCGACCCATGCCACGACAAGCGTGGCCGCGGTCCCCCAGAACAACGCTCGCGCTCGCCAGCCACGCCAGGAGGCAATGGCGACCGCCGCCACCGCGGCGATCGCGAGGGGGACGCCGAAGGTGATGTCGAGCAGGCCGGTCTGCGGTGACACCGAGGACAGGCCGAACGTACCGGCAAGCGTGGCACTCAGGGCCTGCATGGAATATGAAAGCGACGTATTCCAGAGGGAGAGGTGCGTCTCGCTGTACTGGTGGCCGTATCTCGCGTACCACAGCAGGTACAGGATCGCCGGAACCACGACCACCCAGGACCGACGGCGCCAGTTCGGACGAAACGCGAGCATCACGGCGGCGCCAACCAGGAATGCGATCCCCTGGCTGCCACTGGCCAATGAGACGATTAGCGCGACGCAGCAGACGAGGTCTGTGCGGCGCCCATTCCGATCCAGGGCGATCAATGCCGCGAGTCCCGCGGCGATGGCGACGGCGTAGCCGACCTGGAATGGCCACAGCAGCGTCACCCCGCCCGGGCCGAGGGTGACGAGGAGGAGGACCGGTGCCAGCCCCCACCATCGACCCCAGCGGTCACGGCACACGATGCCGACAACCAGCGCGACCAGAACGAGATCGAACGCGGCAAGCAGGCGAAACGGGAGGTAGGAGCCTGCGCCGAATAGCTGCAGGAGCACCTTGTAGACGAGGATTGGCACCAGCACGAGATGCGGACCGTGGGGTTGCAACAGAACTCCAGCAGACATGCCGCGACGATCGAGGACGAAGTCCCACTCATCGCCGAAGAAGCTCAGGCCACGCGTCTCGACCAACACCAGCACCACGCCAAGTGCCAGCAGGGCGACGAACGACGCCTCCGGAGCCCACGACGGAAGGCGCCGCGTACCGGGTTGTTGCAGCGCTTCGTGGGGCGAAGCGACGGCCGACATCCGGGCCTATAACTTCCCGATGGATGCCCGCTCCGGAGCCGATGGGCGGGGCCGCCCGAGTGGAATGTCCTTCCGGCGGTAGTCACCCCGACTCAGGTGATGCTCGAGCCACACATAGAGGACGATGAAGGCGTAGCGGCTGCCCATCTCCTGCAGGCGGAGCTTCGAGGCACCGTGCTGACGGTTGGTCCAACTGACCGGTACGACGGCAAAACTGTATCCGCGAACCACTGCCTTGAGGGGGATCTCCACCGTCAGGTTGAAATGGTTTGAAAGCAGCGGCTGGACTTGGTCAACCACGTGCCGACGATAGGCCTTGAACGCGTTGGTGGTGTCGTTATAGCCGTGCTGGAACAGGAAGCGGATCCCTGCGTTGGCGATCCGGTTCAGCACCAGCTTGACTCGGGGATACTCGTACGTCCGGCCGCCGTTTCCGAACCGGGTGCCGAAGGCGCAGTCGTAGCCCTGCTCGAGCACGCGGTAGTAGAGGATGAGGTCCCGGGGGGAGTCCGACCGGTCGGCCATCATGATGGCGACCGCATCGCCGGTGTAGGCGGCCAGACCTGCGCGCACGGCGTGCCCGAAGCCGGGAGGCAGCGGTGACGGTAGACAACGCACGTTGGGCCAGCGCTCGCTGAGATCGCGGACGACGTCTCCGGTCCCGTCACCACTGGCGTCATCGACAACGACGATCTCGTAATCGATATCGGCACGCTCCAGCTCGACCGCGGTGCTCTCGACCGTCTCCGCAATCGAGTCGACTTCGTTGTGCGCGGGGATGACGACCGAGAGCTTCACGCCACCGGGAGCCAGGTCTCGGCTCTCTGCTCGTATATCTCCCGAAGGATCGCCGGGACGTCGTATCTCATCTGCCAGTCCGGGTAGTCGCGCCGAAACGGCTCGAGGTCCGAAATCCACCAGCGATGGTCTCCGATTCGGTTCTCCTCCGACAACGTCCAGTCGAGCGCACGGCCGGTGATCTGCTCGCAAGCCTCGATTGCCTCGAGCATGGAGCAGTTGCTGTCCCGACCTCCGCCCATGTTGTACACGGCGCCAGGCCGGGGCGCCTTGTGAAAAGCATCGAAGGCGGCCACCAGGTCGGCCGAGTGGATGTTGTCCCTGACCTGCTTGCCGCCGTAGCCGAAGACGGTATACGGGTCGCCGACCATCGCGCACCGCATTAGGTAGGACAGGAATCCGTGCAACTGCGTGCCCGCGTGGTTGGGTCCCGTCAGGCATCCGCCTCGGAAGCACACCGTCGGCATATCGAAGTAACGACCGTACTCCTGAACCAGCAGGTCGGCCGCGGATTTGGAGACCCCAAACAGCGAGTGGGTGGAGTGATCGATCGACATCGAGGTGTCGATGCCTCGGTGGTACCGATGGTCCGCGGGCAGCTCGAGCCGGAGGTCGGTCTCCTCAAGCGGCAGATAGTTCGGCAGATCGCCGTAGACCTTGTTCGTGGAGCAGAACACGAAGGTCGCGTCCGGGGCGTGGTTCCGGGCCGCTTGCAGCAGATTGAGCGTCCCGTTGGCGTTGACCGTGAAGTCGGTGTGCGGATCGGAGGCCGCCCAGTCGTGAGAAGGCTGCGCGGCGGTGTGGATGACCAGCTCGATTGCGGTTCCGAATTCGGCGAACACGCCGTCCACCCGATCGACGTCCCGGATATCGATCTCCAGTGACCGGAAGGAGCCCGCGAACGCGCGAACGAGTCGATCGGTGTTCGCCGCCGTCGAAGCGGATGCTCCGAAGAAGCGAGCCCGCATATCGTTTTCGAACCCGAGGATCTCGTACCCGGCACGAACGAAATAGGCGACCGCCTCGGAGCCGATGAGGCCGCCGGATCCCGTGACTATTGCTATCGGCATCGCGCGCTAGTCAAGCAGACGGTTCGGCAGCGGTGATTCCTCGGCGGCTCCGAGAGCTCCGTCTTGATCTCACGCTCGCACAACGATCTCGATGATGAAAAGTTGCGGCGCCAGACGCTCCTCACGGCCGGATTCTCATGTCGCTGAGGAGGGAGCGAGTCCGCGATGGCGCAGCGAGCAGCCGCGCAGACCGGCTCTCGATATCTTGCGGGACCCGCCCCGTCACCGACCGCAGGAGATGGCGGCGACCCCATGAACTACCAGCGTCTTTACGAATACCGCTTCGCCGACGTCGACCAGACCGCGCGCTCTGCCGTGTGGAATGAGATCGCCCGGTCGATCTACGAGCTGCTCGGTAGCCCTCAGAAGGTGCTGGACCCCGCCGCCGGACGCGGGGAGTTCATCAACGCGGTCCCCGCTCCGGAGCGCTGGGCCGTCGACCAGGTCGCCTACGCCGAAGGCACCTACGCGCACGGAGTCCGTTCGCTGGTGTGCGATGTGTTCGATGCCGATCTTCCGGCCGACCATTTCGACGCCGTCTGGGTCTCGAACTTCCTGGAGCACCTGACGACGCAGGAATCGGTGGCGCTCTTCCTGGAGCGGATGCACGCGACGATCGCCCCGGGCGGCCGGATCGCGATCATGGGCCCGAATTTCCGCTACTGCTCGAAGGAGTACTTCGATATGGCGGATCACACGCTGATCTTCACGCACCGCGCGATCGCCGAACACCTCTACGCCGCCGGCTTCTCGCCCGAGCGCATCGAGCCCCGCTTTCTTCCCTACTCGTTCACCGGCCGCCTCCCGCCGTCGCCGACCCTCACTCGCCTGTATCTGCGTACCCCGGTTGCCTGGCGCGCACTGGGAAAGCAGTTTCTCGTCGTCGGGCGCCGGACTTGAGCGGCCGGCGCTATGCGCCGAGTGCGCTGAGGACCGCGTCCTCGTGAGCGCTGATCCAGGCGTCGATATCGGCGAGGATGTCCCTCGGCCCCCGGCGCGGACGCCAGTCGCTGCGCTCAAACAGGCGCCGGCAGTCGGAGATGTACAGCGCCAGATCCCCGGGTCGGGTCTCTGACGAGCCCTCCACGGGAACCTCGCGTCCGGCGACCTCAGCGCAGAGCGCGGTCGTCTCGAGCAGCGAGAGGCTGCACTCCCGGCCGCCGCCGACATTCAGCGTCGCGCCGTCCCAATGCTCGGGGCTGACGAGCTGGCGCTCCAGCAGCTCGGCGAGATCCTCGACGTGCAGTAGGTCGCGGACCTGCTTCCCGCTCCCCCCAAACCCGATGTACTTCAGCGGACGGGAGAAGTGATGGGCCAGCATCCAGTAGGTGAACACCCCCTGGTCGACCTTGCCCATCTGCCAGGGACCGGCGATCACGCCGCACCGATTGATCACCGCCCTCAACCCATACGACTCCCGGTACTCCTCGACCAGGAGCTCCGCCGAGAGCTTCGTGGCGCCGTAGATCGTCCGCGCCCCGGCGAGCGGGAAGTCCTCCGCGATCCCATCACGCGATGCCCCGGCAACGGGCTGCTCGGCGGCAAGCTCAAAGCGCGTCTCGGTTTCTATGAAGGTGAGCTCGCTCAGCGCCGCCACGGGATAGACGCGGCTGGTCGAGAGGAACACGAACTGGGCCGCGTGCCGGCGGGCGAGCTCGAGGCAGTGATACGCGCCGAGCAGGTTGCTCTGAACGACGTAGGAAGGATTTCCGTCGACCCCCGCCATGACGGACGGCTCAGCCGAGCACTCGAGCAGCGCGTCAACCGGGCCGACGGCGAGAAGATCGTCCAGCTGCCGCACATCGCCATGCACGAATGCGGTTCCGGACTCGCGCAGACGCGGCAAATTCAGCTCTGAGCCGCGCCGCTTGAGGTTGTCGAACGCGATGATCTCCCATTCGGGATGACGCCTCGACAGGCCAACGCAGACACTGGCGCCGATGAAGCCTGCGCCGCCGGTGACGATGAGACGCACCGCCGCAATCTAATCGAGACCTCATGAGCGGCGTTGCCCGCCGGCGGCTGGGGGTATTCTCATCCCCTCCGGCTGACAGCATCGGCGGAACGGTCTGTCGGCGCTCAGGCGGCCCATCAGCTGCGACAGAAGATGCGTAGACACCTCACCGTCACCCCCGACCAGTTCCGCAAGATCGCCTATGTGACGCTCGGGGCGCTGACCCTGATCGTCATGAGCGGCGCCGCGGTGCGGCTGACCGACTCGGGCCTGGGTTGCGCGAATTGGCCGAAAT
>JBAPXO010000524.1:0-2643 GCA_049284255.1 Solirubrobacteraceae bacterium
GAAGTCGAATCGGCTGGCGCTGCTGTGGGCGAGTCCTGCGGGCGCGGCGGCTGCCCTGTTCGCCGGCGATTTCGTTCATTACGTGATCGGCGAGAAGTGGCGGTTTGCCGTGCCGCTGATCACGGTCGTCGGGATCAACGCGGTCATCAACCAGATCGGCTTCAACTGGACCGCGTTCTTTCGCGCCCTGGATAACACGCGCCCGATCGCCGTGGCCGGAGTGATCAACCTCGCGGCAGTTCTGGCGATCGCCGTGCCATTGCTGGTCATCGACGGCCTGACGGCCTTCGCGATCGGTCTCGGCGTCGCGGCGGTCATCGGAGTTCTCACCCGCGTGTGGTACCTGCGACAGATCTTCCCGAGCCTGTCGTTCCTCGCGCACATCGCCCGGGGTATCGGTCCCACGCTCCCGGCCGTCGCGAGCGTGCTCGCTATCCGTCTTGTTGTCCCCGGTCACGGCGGCCTGGCTCGCGTCATCGCCGAGGTGGCGATCTACGCTGCGGTGGCCGTCATCGCCACCTATGTCTCGGATCGCCGGCTGCTCCGGGAATCGATCGGATATCTGCGTGGCCGGCCGCTCGTGCAGGCATCCATCTGATCGGTGGGGACGGTGCCCGAGATCAGTGTCGTCATCCCCACTCTCGGCCGACCGGGCCTGCTGGCCCGGGTGCTCGACCGGCTGGACGGGCAGACCGAGCCCCCGGAGTCTTTCACCGTGATCGTCGTGGCCGATGCCGCGGAACCCGACACGGCGGCACTGGACCGGGCGGTCGGGGGCCGTCGCTTCCGCGCGCAACGCCTCCAAAGCTCCAAGCCCGGCGCCTCGGCGGCGCGCAATCTCGGATGGCGGACGGCGAGATCTCCCATCGTCCTCTTCCTCGACGACGACATCCTGCCCGAGCGCGATCTGGTCAGAGAACATCTCGCCTGGCATCGACTCCATCCCGCGCCCGAGACCGGCGTGCTCGGCCACGTCCGGTGGGCCGACGAGCTCCGGGTGACGCCGTTCATGCAGTGGCTGGAGGACGGGATCCAATTCAATTACCCCGGCATCGAGGGCACCGAGGCCGACTGGGGCTGGTTCTACACGGCCAACGTGTCGGTCAAGACGGAGATCCTTGGGCGAGCGAGGGGCTTTGAGGAGGACCGGCTCCCCTTCGGCTACGAGGACCTCGATCTGGCTCTGCGCATGCGTGAGTTCGGTTTCTCGCTCCTGTACAACCGGGCCGCAGTCGCCGAGCACGTGCATCCGATGGACCTCGGCTTCTGGAGGCAACGCGTCGCTCGCATCGCCAGATCAGAGCGCGAGTTCACCAAGATGCACCCCGAGGTTCGCCCCTACTTCTACGAGATGTTCACCGCCGCCGCGGCCCAGCGACGCGCGCTGGGTTGGGGGGATCGCGTGACGCCCTTCGTCCCCAGATCGGTGCCCCTGATCGGCCCACTGGCGTGGGCAAGCGCCGGCGCTCTCTACAGGCAGAGGCTGGCTGGGCCCTTCCTCGAGGCCTGGCATGCCGCCGCTGCCGAGGATCAGTCTGACGCGCTCTCGGGAGCACTCGAGTCCGATGACTTCAGCGCTTCGGGCTCCAGGCCCGGCGGTCCGAAGTAGTCGATCGGGCGCGCTGGAGCGCCGACGGCGACCGTGTAGGGCGGGATCGGCTTGGTCACCACCGAGTTCGCCCCGATGAATGCCCGAGTTCCGATGTCGGCCATGATGCTGCACTTCGTCGTGACGGTCGCGTCATCCTCGATGTGAATGTCGTGGAAGTCGTATCCCTGCTCGAGCATCGGGCGGGTGAGATCTCGGAAGCGGTGCTGACCGTCGAGCACGATCGTCGACTGGCCGAACATGCACCGGTCTCCGATCTCGATCGTGGTCGAGCATTGGATTAGCACGGAGTAGGTGAAATGGCAGTCGGTGCCAATCCGCACCTGACCCTCGCCGGACACCTCGGCCCGGAATCCTCGCCGGAACTCGGTCCCCGCCCCGACGATGAACGTGCCGTTGTCGGGGATGTGAAGGCTGAAGCCGGGACCGAGGTAGACCCCGGGCCCGAACCGGACCGTGGCGTGGGGATGACGTGCGAGGACCCATTGCTTGCGCATCCATGACCCGAGCCGCGGGCCGTGGAGGTAGCCGACTGCCCGCGGCCAGCTCCGGACGATGTCTCGCGCGCCCATCAGGAGCGATCTCCCGGACGAGACGTCAGGCACTTCATGCCGCGGCGAGGCCATCGGCGACCGCCTTCAGGTGATCCTCGAGGCGCGCGTTGTACCTCGGCTGCGTGTAGAGCCGCGCGGTATCCCGGCCGCCTGCGCGAATGCGGGCTCGCAGCTCCGGAGCGCCGGCGAGCTCGCGCACGGCGGCAGCAAGCGCTTCGGGGGACCCGGTGGGGGCCAGGACACAGTTCTCGCCGTCGTGCAGGTATTCCGCCGATCCGCCACGACCGGTGGCGATCACCGGGCAACCGGAGGCCATCGCCTCCAGCGGGACGAGGCCCCACGGCTCGTCCCAGAGCACGGGGAAGAGAAGGACGTCGTGTTCGCGGTAGAGGCTCGCAATCTCCTCCTGGGGTGATTGCCCGAGCATCTTGACGCGATCGGCAAGGCCCAGACTTGACACCCGTTCCTCGAGAGCTCTCT
>JBAPXO010000525.1:0-6192 GCA_049284255.1 Solirubrobacteraceae bacterium
CATTGAGGCTGTCGAGCAGCCGCCGCCGGCTCGGGTCGGCAAGCGCCCGGAAGGCCTCGTCCAGGTCTAAATATGCAGCCATCTGGCTGCCTATGTTACGCAGCCGCCCGGCTGCCTGTCAATCGCCCGCGTCGGCCTCGGTCAGCGACCGTGGTGCGGCGTTGTTCACGTCGTAAGCCGTCCTGCTCAGGAGCTGGGGTGAAGCCAGAGGTCGATCGCGAGGACCATCCCAACCAGAACGATGAGCCAGCGCAGCAGGCGGGCGGGAAGGCGTCGGGAGACGAGCGGTCCGATGCGGCTGCCCGCGAGCATCCCCACGGCGAGCGGAGCAGCGGCCGACCAGTCTACGGATGCGAAGATGGCAAAGATCGTGGCTGAGACCACCGATGTGGCGCCGACGAGCATGTTCTTGAGCGCGTTGGCGGTGGGCAGATGGCGATCGACGAGGACGAGCAGCAGCGTGAGGATCATGACCCCAGCGCCGGCGCCGAAGTAGCCGCTGTAGAGAGACAAAGCCACGAGTCCAGCCGTCAAGGCGAGCGTCTGGTCCTGGCTGCCGCGACGATGGCGCCATGCTCTGAGGCGAGGCTCGAACAGCAGCGCCAGGGATCCTGCCGCGACGAGAAACGGCACCACCCGGGCAAAGACCCCGGATGGAGTCAGGAGGAGCAGTCCCGCTCCGGCGGCGCCACCCAAAGCGGCGATAACCGCCCAATGCCCTAGCCACGATCTCTGTCCGTGTAGCTCGGGTTTGGAGGCGAGGGCTGATCCGGGCAAGCAGCCGACCAGGGCGACGTTGTTGGCGATGTTGGCTGAGAGCGCGGGTAGTCCGACGGCGAGCAGCGCTGGGTAGGAGACCAGTGAGGTGATTCCCCCGGCGGATCCGATCAGGCCAGCAGCCGATCCAGCGAGCACGAGCGCTGCGGAGTCGAGGGTCGAGATCATGGGGGCCTCCTTGGAACGTCCCGCCCACGCGTGTGAGCAGGGGGTGACGGAAGCCCTCGGGGTTTTTGTCCCTTAAGGTGTGGGGCCCGAAGTTCAGGCCCTGGCGCCGCTCGGTCTCAGTCCTCCAAGCCCTCTTACTGCAACGGGCTGGCGCGGAACCCTAGGCGCAACCACAAGCTGCGCGGAACGCTAGCACCGCTGCCAGCCCGTCCGCGGCTTGCCGCCCGTCGCCCTCGCGGTCTTGCGGTCTTGCGGTATTGCGATCTTGCGATGCCCGGAGAGTGATTCGTTGCGGACCTCCAGGACCCGCTACAGCCCCAGCGCGCGAACGCCCTCTTCGTCCCAGCCCAAGTGGTGGGCGAGCTCATGCCGGAGAGTGCGCGCGACCTCCGCTCGCAGGCGCGCCGGATCCCCACCGTAATGGTGCACCAGCGTGTCGCGGAAGATCACGATGCGGTCCGGCAGAGCGCTCGTCACCGAGCTTTGGCCGTCGCTGCCGCACCGTTTCCGCGGTCCGCATCATCGCCCCCAACAGCACGGTGTCGACACGGATTCTTTTAAAGGACGCCGATCGAGCCTGCGGCGGCCGTCTCCTGGCGTTTCCGCTCGCAACTAGCCCGAGGAGATCTCTCAGCGGCTGAACGCAAGCGAGAATTGCTGCGTTCGAGACATTTCTCGGGACGCGCTTTGCCCATACTCAGTGGGAGAGCGACGGAATCTGATCTGGTCAAGGAATGCATTGCACGCGTTAGACGACTACACGCCTCGGGGACGGCAGCCCCCGTGGGTCACCTCCATCTCGCCGCCGGGCGGGCTCAGCCCCCTTGCAGGCGTACGGAGAGGCAAGCTATGAGCCGTGAGCGCTGGATGGCGCTCTTCTTCGCACTCGGCTCGACATGTTTCCTGATCGGCCCGTTTCCTGGTTACGCACAGCTCGTCGGCTCCGAGGCCGACGGCTGGACGTTCTTCGTTGGATCGATCTTGTTCACCGGCGGCGGCGCAGTGCAGACTTGGTTGGCGGCCTCCGAGCGCCATTCGGGCGTCGCCGGGCGGGCGGCGTGGCGGGCGGCTGCGATCCAGTCCGCCGGCACCTTGTTCTTCAATGTCACGACCTACCAGGCGCTGCACACATCACTGTCGAATTCCCACTACAACCGGCTCGTGTGGCGCCCGGACGCGTTCGGCTCTATCTGCTTCCTGATCTCAGGCACGATCGCCTACCGCGCCTCGGCCCGGCACGGCTGGCTGCCAGCGCGCGGCCCCTCGGGCTGGTGGGAACCGCTGATCAACCTCCTCGGCTGCATCTTTTTCGCAATCGCGGCGATCGCCGGGTACCTCGTTCCCACGAGCGGCTCGCTGCTCAACCTGGCCTGGGCCAACTGGAACACCGCGCTCGGTGCCGCGTGCTTCTTGACGTGCGCGGTAGCGACGCTGCTGACTGGCCGCACCCTCAAGTCGCTCCGGCTGCGGCGCCTGCACAAGCTCGAACACGCCGTCGAGCACGACGTGGAGCAAATCGCGCGATCCCGTTGATCGAGCACGTATCTGCGGCGCGAACTCCTAGCGGTTTCGGCGTCTCGGCCTTGGTGGGTTGCCCCACAGGTCAGTTACCGGCTCGCCCATCACACCTCGTCGGTTTCTCGGTGCGGGACTCACCTCGGTGGGACCTGCGTCAGGCCGCGTTGCCTCCTGGTCACGTGGTGACTCCTGATCGGCGCGCTCGACGAGCCACGGGCCGTTGACGTCGTCGCCTCGGCAAACGATCTGCAGGCGCACGACGGCACGTTGCTCGCCAGCGAAATCGCCGTACGGAACTCTCAGCTGCCAAGCGGTGCCGCGCATGGTCTGCCCTTGCTCAGCGGGGTCTGACGCCTGCTGGCTGAGATAGCCGGTGATGAGGTCGATCCGAGTCGTCTCGCCTACCGGCACGTGCTCCCGCTCGATCGTCCGATATTCGACCTCTCCGACCGTGGCCCCGGCCAGCTCTACGCCGCCACCGTCTACGGCGGCCAAGCCACGCCCTACGTTCCTCAGCGGCACGCTCAGGTAGACCCTTCCGACCTGAAACAGGACGAAAGCCGTGCGGGGATCGAAGCGGACCGGCTCGATCCCGGGAAGTTTCGTTTCGACTGTCGGACCTGGATAAACGACGTCTTGCCCACCCGATCGCGCTTGGACATTCATCTCCGCGCCCATGTCCGGAGGCGCCGGCGCGGTCGTCAAGACATCGACGAGCAACGGTCGATAACCGGCGCCGAGCTGCCGTTCGAGGATCTTGAGCTGGGCCTTGGCATCTTCCCTGGCCTGCGTTGTCCCTTGACGGGTGACAACGACGAGAGCGACGGCGCCGACCACCAGCGCCAGCGTGATCCCCGCGAGGATGAGGGTCGCGGTTGCGGTCAGGTCGGCGAGCAGAATCACGCGTCAGTTATCGGTCTTCATCAGTTGGCAAAACTATTACGGGCATTCAACAACCAGACAGCGAGCATCCCAGGATCTCGCTCTTCCCGTTCGCTCTGCGCGGTCTATTTCTGGGGCTCGTCGGAGATGTGCCGCTGGATGACCTTGTAGACGGCCCTTGGCTGCTCGATCTGAGGGTAGTGGCCGAGCCCGGGCAGTCGCGTCACCTTGGCGTGGGGTCGCAGGCGGAGGACCGCTTGGAGGACCGCCTCGGTGCAGATCGGGTCAAGCTCGGCCCAGGCGAGCTCGAGTCGACCGGGCCAGTCGCGCAGCGCGCCGTGCCAGCGGTCGGCGGTCGGCGGCGTGACACGTTCGTGGTTGTAGTAGATCAGGCGGTGCAGTAGGCGGTGCCCGTCGTGGTGTGCCACGAGTGACCATTGGTCAGCGGCTTCCTCCGCGCTCAGCGGGTAGGCCTTGGAGAAGATGCTCGCGAACTGACGTCGGAACCCGAATTCGCTGCTCAGGCGAGCCGCCACTGGCCCAAGTCGGCTCAGCAGAAGTCTCTGACCCCAGAGCAAGCTGGCCTGCTCACGGACGAGGCTCGCGTTAAACAGCAACGCCGAACGCAGCTTGAACGACAGCTTGCCCTCAAGATCGCGCGCCAGAATCTCGGTCGCGACCGAGCTGCCCATGTCGTGGGACACGATGGTTACCGGCTCATCCGCGAACCGCCCGGCAAGCGCTTCGACGATATCCGCCTGAATCTGGAGTGAGTACAGCTGGTCGCGGGGCTTTTCCGACAGCCCGAAGCCCAGAAAATCGAAAACGGTTAGCCGATATCCGCCGGGCTCATCAAAGCCATGCCGCCAGTCATATGAGCTCGTGGGGTACCCATGCAGGATCAGCAGGGGCGGCCGATCCGCATCTCCCTCGCGTTCTCGCACGAAGATCTTGTGACCGCTTATCTCGATGAACGTCCCCGCTTGCTTCCAAGCTACGGTCCGCTCGGTGAGTTCCGCCATGCTGTAACCGCTCCGGTCCGTTTGTGCATCCCCGGCCTACCTACATCGCGTCCGCCGTCATGATCGGGAGCGGGATGGTCGGTTAAACCACGTCTAGCGACAACCCTAACTGACACCGGCCATCCGCCGGTCGCAGGAAGGCGCGGACGATGGGGCGGTCGGGCCGCCTGAGTGCGAGTGGCGACGGTACCGGGGAGCGGATCCGCGCGATAGTGCTCTGGGGTCGAGTGCACTTCGACCCGGCGCGTGCCCGTGCAGACTCGGCGCCGGCTGCGTTAGCAGACTTCCCGGTCAGCGGGCAAAGCGACAGTATCGGGTTCGATCACGGCTGGACTCCGTTGCGAGGTTGCAATAGCGTCGCGCTTACGATGAGGTGGGCGATCGGCTTGGTGCTCTCAATGGCTATCGGGCTTGGGCTATCGGCATGCGGCAGCAGCTCACACACCAGCTCACACACCAGCTCGACGGGCCTTACGATCAGCGCCTACGTGGTTCGGGGCAACGAGGAGACGGGCTTTCATCCCGCCGGCCGACCGCAAGTCGCCCACACCGTCACGGCCGGTGAGGCTGGGAATCCGAACGCCGCAGCCGATGAGAAGCGGCTGACTTCGGAGGGATTCAGCCAAGGGGTCATGGTCAACACGAGCGGCGCTGACGGCGGAGCGGGAGGCTCTTCGGTGACCGAGCTTCGCTCCGCAGCCATGGCCGCGCGTGAGCAGCACGCGTCGGTTCAAGAGGCTGCGCTCGAGCAAGGCGGCCCGACGGTCTCTCACTTCGCGGTGGCGAGGATCCCCGGCTCGACCGGGATCGTCGCCGCGGCTCCGGCTGGGAGTCAATCCACCGCCAACCTTTACTTCCGTGAGGGGCGCTGCGCGCTGTGGGTGGGAGACGAGACCTCCAAGCCCGATTATCGAGCGGCGGTCACCGCTGCGGCCGTGGCGATCTACGCGAGTACTAACGGGCGACCCGGCCCGTGCACGGGCTGACGGCCAGGCACGATCTCGTCTACAGATTCACGCTCCTCGCAATTGACCGTGGGGCCGGAGTGTCTCGATCAATCAGCCGCACGGCCCAGACAGGCCCTCTCTGGCGGCCATGGCGGCGAAGCGATCAGCTGCCACCGATCAATGACCGTGCCTCCGTGGGGCCGACTACGAGATCGTGAAGGTCGCCGCCCACCTCGAGTCGACCGGACTGTTCGACGCCGCCGACCTTCAAGGGCTCGAAGCCGGCCGTTCGGATCAACTGTTCGACTTGCCCGCCGGCGCGCTCGTCGTCCGTGGCGTAGAAGAGCACGGCCGGCTCCGGTAACCGGTGGCTGGAGGACTCGAGTAGATCGCCCGACATGCTGCCAAACGCCATGGCCAGGTGCGCCCCCTGCGGAAGCCAACCAGCTACAACCTCCCCAGAGGATTGCCCTTGCGGCAGGAGACGCACGATTTTCCCATGTGCGTCGAGGCCGACCGGGTTGCTCGGAACGATTACCAGCTTGCCGTTTAGCGGGTCGGCGATCTCTTCTGTGACGCCCTTCAGCACGCCAAACCGCAGTGCGAGGATGACGGCATCGGCGCCCTGCAACGCATCGCGGTTGTCCCTGGCAGCGGCCGCGCCTCGCCCGATCGCCGCCGCCAGCGTTCGTGCCGCCTCTGTGTCGGCGCTCGAGAGACGCAGGATCTCGCCGCCTGATGCGAGCCGGCGGGCAATGACCGATCCGAGCCCTCCAGTGCCGATGATCGCGGTGCTCACGACCCGAATTCGTCTCTCAAGTCGTCTGCTCGGACGGCCAGTGAGCGGGCGTCCAGTCGCCTTCTGGGTCGGTGGTTTG
>JBAPXO010000526.1:0-3550 GCA_049284255.1 Solirubrobacteraceae bacterium
CCCTGGAGCAGGGCATCCCCGGTACCCGGCTGCGGCCAATGATCGGCACCTGGACTCACCGCGAGTACCCCCTGCTCGCGCCCAGGCCCAACGCTTACCAGCTGACCGTGCGCAACCTCGCGGACGCCGCCGCACAAGACCGGCCCGGCCTCGTCTCCGACATGGCCACGGCGACGTGGGCAGCGTGGTCTGCCCACCACGACCAAATCCGAGCATGGCTCGCCGCTGCCACGCCAGGCGCACGCCCCGGCCCCGCCATCCGCTGAGCTCGTTGTCTGCCCCGCTCAATCAGCACCTAATGAGTGCTTGCCCTGCTCGGAATACGCTCGCCGCACATGGCCGCGCAGCACCCAGCAGTGGACGGTCGAGTCCAACGGCACCCTCCAGGTCCTCGGCAAGTGCCTCGACGTCAACGGCGGCGACACGACCAACGGCACCGTCGTCCACCTCTACGACTGCAACGGCACCGCCGCCCAGACCTGGTCCCCCCAGCCGAACGGCGCCCTGGTCAACCCCCAGTCAGGCAAGTGCCTTACGGACACCAACTCCGGCGCCTCCGGCACCCAGGCCACCATCGACGACTGCACCGGCGGAACTAACCAGCGCTGGACCCTGCCCTAAAACCCACAAGCCAAGTCAACCCCGCAACCCCGTCATCTCGAACGGACCGTGCCCTCCGCGCCCACCGTTCAGCATCCTCGTCTCAGCCGTGCCAGACATTGACGGGCGGCTACGCGGACGACGGCGAAGCCCCCGCCTTCGTGAAGTGACCCGGTCCGTACATGTGCATAGGAGACCACGTCGGGCGCGACCGTGGTGCAGGTCAGGCGTTCATCACAGTGCGGGTCGAAGGACATCAAGTACCTCGAGCTTTGGCACTCCAGGCCACGAACAAGATTTCCTTAAACTGCGATGGGGCAAGTGCATAGCGCTGTGCCGCAGGACTCAACAACAATATTCAAGTTTCCACAGCCCGACTGAATCTCCAGGCTGATCCTGAAGAATCCGACGCGCATGTTACGGTTGTAGAAATCCGAAGTTTGGAAGGCGCTGATTGGTATGGGCGAGGACGAGCGGATGGAATTGAAGCTCTCCGACAACTCCGAACTGGTATCGATGCAACGGACTCTGAGTTTGGTGCCATCGGTCCGCATTGAGCGCGTGCCCGGCACGCCAGGTCCGGGCCAACTCGGCACAGTCGACTATCTTATTGCGACTGGTGCTATCAGCGCGCTAGTCACCCTGATCAAAATGCTGCCGGACTTCCTGAGGGCAAGGCGGGCTGACCTCAGCGTCGAGATCAGTCGGAAGGGCGGGAGCGTCAAGGTGACGACGCGCAACATCGATGAGGTGATGCCTGTCCTAAAGGCAATGCTCGATGACTGAGCCACTGCCACTGCACGAGCAGGGCCGCTCCCGGGCCGTCCTGATGGGAACCTGGGATTATCAGTATCTGCCATCGGTACCGGCGGCGCGGTTCAGCTTCAATCGCATGGATCGACTTCTGACCAGCCCTGCATGCGGCTGGGCGTCGTCGGACATCACACGGATCAAGAACGAGACAGGTCCGGGCGACTTGGCCGACTTGCTGATGACTTCCTTCGAAGACGCCCGGGACGTGGCGCTCTTCTACTATGTAGGTCACGGTCAGCTCAACAACAACGACGAGCTGTGCCTCGGGCTCGGCCGATCGCGCTCAGAGTTGAACCGGCGCTCTCCGACTAGCCTCGGGTACAAGGCCGTGCGGGAGGCGCTGCGCAACAGCGATGCCCGTGTGAAGATTGTCATCCTGGACTGCTGTTACTCCGGCAAGGCGGTAGATCCCACCCACTCCCTCGGCTCCTCCGGCAGCCCAGCGCTTCAGGTTCTGGACAGCGCTAGCGGGGCGGGGGCCTACGTGATGACAGCGAGCAGTCCTTACCAAGAGGCGTGGTGCGAGGTAGGCGCGGACAGCGCGGAGCCGCAAACATACTTCACCAAATACCTGGCAGACACAATCGAGCATGGTGTGCCCAAACAGCCCGGTCGCCTCACGCTGGGCCTGCTATTTACCGCCGTCCGCGATCGCCTAACCGCCAACCAGCTACCGATTCCTCAGCGGCGCAGCGTCAACGAGCCGGAGGGCTACTTCTTCGCACGCAACATGGCGCCGCGGGAAACCCTGCGGGATCCGCAGGAAACCATCCGCGAAATGAGCCGGGAAATCATAAGGCTCCGTGCGCAATTGTCGGCGTTGCCGGGCACCTACTCTGCTGAGATCGGCGAGGTCGAGCATGCGCTGCACGAGCGCCAAGCCGATATGACCGATCTCAAGGCGGCGGAGCTGTCCGCTCCGCGCACACCCGCCAGCCATCCTGAGCCTGTGCAGCGACCCGCCAAGCCGACGTCCGCCGATACCACTCTCGCGGACGTAATTGCTCTAGCGAAAACGTCCGACCGCGGCGGCATTTGTAGTGAGCTCCGCCGTCTGCACGAATCGGCTGGCTCCCCCTCGGCCGCCGAGATCTCCCGGCTGACAAGGCACACCGCGGTCGCGCTGAGCGAGCAGGCGGTCCACGAGATCCTGATCGGTCGGTGTATTCCGTCCGTCGAGGACACGCTCGCGATCGCTACCGCCGTCGGCTCTTACGCCGAGGAGATGGGCCGACGTCTTCCATCGAGCGACTATGACCGCGAGGCCTGGCGTGCTCGGTATGAGCGGCTGGTCGGCGACCGTGGCGAAGGGGTATCGGCGGCGGCTGGAGCGCGGCCCGATCCGCCGGGCGAGACATCCAAGCAGGGGTTGATCATAGCCACTGAGATCCCAGACGGCCGCCAAGCGCGTACGAGAGACCTGTCCTCCACGCTGCCAGACGAAGCTATCCGCGAGGCGCGGCGGCTTGAGGCCGGAGGGCGGATCGACGATGCCGAGCGACTGCTGCGGCGCGAGGGGCAAAGCGGCTCGCTAGCAGCGATGGAGGAACGGGTTGCCCTGCTGCGCCGACAGGGCCGGACTAACGAGGCATCCAGGGCCCTGCACGAGGCGGCGGAGGCGGGCTCGGCCAAGGCGATCGAGGCCCTTCAACGCATCCAGCATGGCCGACGGGACGACAATCGGAAATCCCAACAGGCTGATCCGCGGAGCGAGCGCGGGTTATGGTCACGATCAGTCATTCCCTCGGTGTGGCGGGGAGCGCGCGTAGCCGCCGCTCTGGACCCATTGGTTGCGCGGTGTGATCAGCCGGTAGGCATACCGAGCATGGCGTTTTGTTCGCGGTTGGGAGGGTGGCGGTCCACCGTCGTTGGGCTCCCTGCTCGCTGTGGTGGACGCCTGGGTGCCGTTGTCGTGCAGTCGTCGAGGTGAGCAACCTCACCGGGGGTTGGTCTGCGCGCATGCTCCCCCCTCAGCCCGGCCGAGGCCGCAGGTTAGAAGTCTTTCCGGAGATCCACCGGTTTCCTAAGTATCTCCTTAACCGCGTATATGACAGGGTCGGAAGGATTTTGCCACGTCATTGTTTCGGTCTGGCTAGTCAAATAGCTGTTATCCGCCCTACGTACAATCTCCGCATAA
>JBAPXO010000527.1:0-15342 GCA_049284255.1 Solirubrobacteraceae bacterium
CTGTCTGCGCGAGTCCGGCCGGGATCGGCTTTACCAGACCAGAGCTCACGCTACGCTCTCGGCATGCCATCTCCGGCCATCGATGGCGGGCGGCTGCCTGCGGTGGTCGCCCGCTCCGTGAGCAAATCGTTCACGATCCCCGAGGAGCGCACCCATACGCTCAAGGAACGCGCGCTGCATCCGCGGCGCCGAATCCGCCACCATACCTTCCGCGCGTTGAACGACATCACGTTCGACGTCCGGCGCGGCGAGTTCTTCGGGATTGCCGGGCGCAACGGGTCGGGCAAGAGCACGCTGCTCAAGTGCCTGGCCGGGATCTACCAGGCGGACGGCGACATCTGGTGCCGTGGCCGCATGTCGACGTTCATCGAGCTGGGGATCGGCTTCAACCAGGATATGGCCGCTCGCGACAACGTGGTGATGAACGGGATCATGCTCGGACTCTCTCCACGGGAAGCACGCCGGCGCTACGAGAGCGTGATCGAGTTCGCGGAGCTGCAGGAGTTCAAGGATCTCAAGCTCAAGAACTATTCGTCCGGCATGCACGTGCGCCTGGCGTTCTCGGTCGCGATCCAGGTCGACGCTGAGATCCTGCTGATCGACGAGGTGCTGGCCGTCGGCGATGCCGCCTTCCAGCAGAAATGCTTCGACGTCTTCAACGATATGCGCGACAGCGGCAAGACGATCATCTTCGTCACTCACGACATGGGGTCGATGCAGCGCTTCTGCCATCGCGCGCTGCTTCTGGAACGCGGCTCGCCCGTCTACCTTGGCGAACCTCACGAGGTCGCCGATCGCTATCTGGAGCTCAACTTCGGCCGTGATCCCGAAGCTGCTTCCGGGGCGGAGAGCGAGCGACGCGGCGACGGCGACGCACGGGTGATCGAGGCATGGGTTGAGACTGAGACCGGCGAGCGCCCGTCCCGGGTGCCGCAGCACGACCGAGTGACCCTCAACGCTCGTGTGCTGTTCAACGTCGAGGTGCAAGATCCGTCCGCCAGCCTCTACGTGCTCAACGAGGAGCACAAGGCGATCATCGTCGCCAACACGGCAATCGAGAACGAGCGCACGGGCCGCTTCTGTCCCGGCGATGAGGTCGTGTTCTCGTTCACGTTTGACAACGTGCTGGCGCCCGGACGCTACAGCCCGATGTTCACGATCGCCCACCGAGGCTCCGGCCTTGACCTCCTCGACCGGTTCGAGGGCGCGTTTTCGTTCGTGGTAACCGGAGCCGACGCGCTCGGCGGCCTCATCGACCTTCCCGTTCGGGCGACGGTGAACCACTCAATACCGTCCTACCCGGAGCAGACGCGGGCATGAGCCTCCAGACCGGGTCCTACCCGACCGACGCCGTCCCGTATGAGGCGCTGGGCCGGCCAATCCGTGGGCCGCGCGCCCTGACGAACGACTGGGCCCGCTTCTGGCACCTGACCTTCAACATTGCCGTCACGCAGTGGAAGCTGCGGTTCTTCGGGTCTGTGTTGGGCTACCTGTGGCAGCTTGTCCGCCCGCTGCTGCTGTTCCTTGTGTTGTACATCTTCTTCACGAAGATCTCGGATGTTGGCGCTGGCGAGGGACCAAGCTACGACTTCTACGGCTCCCAGCTCCTCGGATCGATCGTGCTGTTCACCTTCTTTGCCGAATCGACTTCCGCCGCAGTGCGAAGCGTGGTCGACAACGAGACTCTGGTTCGCAAGATCCAGTTCCCAAGGTTGGTCATCCCGCTGTCGCTCGTCCTTCTGGCTCTGTTCAATCTCAGTCTGAACCTCGTGGTGGTGACGATCTTCGCCCTGATCGAAGGCGCTCGGCCCATGCTCACCTGGCTCGAAGTGCCGCTGATCGTGGCGATGCTCGCCGTTCTCTGCACTGGCATCGCGATGCTCCTGTCCTCGATGTTCGTCTACTTCCGGGATATCCAGCCGATCTGGGAAGTCGTCAACCAGGTCATCTTCTATGCGTCACCGATCATCATTCCAGTCACGAAGGTTCAGGCGCGGTTGAGCCCTGCGCTCTTTCATCTCTACATGCTCAATCCGCTGGCGGTCATTTTTCAGCAGTTCCGCCATGCTTTCATCACCCACGACACCCCGAGCGCCGGCGCGCTGCTTGGGTCAATGAGCGCGCTGCTCGAGCCGCTGGTGATCGTGTTGTTGATCTTTGTGCTGGGCTTCTACGTCTTCAACCGGACCGCGCCGCATGTCGCCGAGGACCTCTGAGCACCAGCGCGGCTGTTCGCACCCTGCGCCCTGCGGGCTTGGTCGCGATCATCCCAAATGAGACACCGCCGGCAATGTGGTTGACCCACATGAGGTAGGCCCGGCGGCCCAGCGGCCGGGCCATCAGCTCGTATCGTGCACGAGCATGCCAATCCCGCAGCGGCGGAGGCTCCGCCGGAGGTGGCGTCCGGAAGAACCAGTGGTATGACGGTTCGATCAGCCGGGTCGTGAAGCCGGCGCGAACCGCCTCGCCTCGGTATTGAACCGCCCAGTGGGCATGCTCATAGCCCTCGAACTGCTCCACCGCCTCGGCGTGCACGCCAATGGGATCGCGCTTCGTCTTCAGCGTCTCGTTGACCACGAGCACCTGGCCGCCCGGCTTGAGAACTCGAAAGCACTCCTCGAACGTCCGCCGCAGACTCTCGTTGTCGTTGTGGTGCAGGACTTCGCAGCAGTAGACGTAGTCGAGGCTCTCCGACGCGATGGGCATGTCGTACATGGACCCGAGGACGCGCTCGAAATAGGAGGTGCCATCTTCGATGAAGTAGTCCGACGTGTAGAGGCCCTGGAGTTCCGCAGTCGCGATATCGAGTGCGACGACGTTCAGGCCGCGGAGCGCGAAGAAGTTAGACGCCCAGCAGGTGTTGGAGCCGACGTCGAGCAGTGATTGTCCTTGACGGAAGCCCACGCTGGTCACGAGCTGGTTGATCGACGCGCCTTGCACGTACCAGTAGCCGTCATCGACCGCGGGCAACTGCCGAACCGAGTCCCGGGTCCAGCCGTCGGCGCGCATGTACTCAGCGAAGCGCTCCAGGCCGGCGGCCTCTGTCGCGACATGCTTCGGAGGATCAACCAGCAGGTGCGCGACCCCCCGGTGCACCGGCTGCTGGGACCCGCACGCGCTGCACGTCAGGACGCCCTCCCGAACCTCGCGCTCGTTGGTCTGGTCAGCGGCCAGCAGTAGGGTCCGATCCCGGCGACACACTGGGCAGCGCAGATATCGGCGTGCGAAATCGATCTGCATCCGGCTTGACCTTCAACCCGCCGCTAGCGCCGGATCTGGGGGACGACGTCAGTTGACGGGACGATCGAGCGCCGCGTGGCGATGCCATCCAGGAATTGCTCAAGGGCGCTGAGTCGTCGTTCCCAGGCGTAGTCGGCAGCTGTTGCAATTCCGTTCGCGCCCAGCCGTTCGCGCTGTTGCGGATCGCCGAGCAGACGTGCGATCGAGGCTGAAACGTCGTCCACGGTGTTGTCCGTCATCAGACAGTTCTCGCCGTGGTGGCAGAAGTCGCGATTGCCGTGCGCATCCGTGCAGACGACAGCCCCGCCGGTGGCCATCGACTCGAGCGGCGGCAGACAGAACCCCTCGTGGATCGAGGTTTGCACGAACACGGTGGCCAGATTGAAGAGCTCGTTGACCTCGCGGTCTGTGGGCGCAGTCACATACCGAATTCCCGCCTCGGTCGCCAGTTCGGGCTCGATGCCGAAGAGGCACAACTCCGGACGAGGCTCGGGCAGCCGGCGCCATGCCTGAATGGTCAAGGGTAGGTTTTTCAGCGGATTGCTGCGGCCGAGGGCCAGCATCAGGTCGTCACGGCGAGTGACGTCGGTCAGAGGGCGAAACGTCTCCAGGTCGATACCCGGTGGAATCAGCACCGCATCGAGGCCGAGCTCCCGCAACCGATCACGGTTCCACGAGGAGATCGTCATGTAGTGAAACTCACCGCGATACGAGGCCAACACCGCGTTTTGAAGCGCCCGGCTGCGAGGGTAGTAGCTCGTCTCGATGTCCTGTACGAAATAGACCGGTATACCGTTTGTCACACTGGCCAGCCAGACGGGACGAGCGGTGTTCCACCACGTCGCGACCTTGATCGCGCGCAGCGGGGCGAGTGCCGTCACGAGCTTGTCGTAGTCCCTGAAGCTTCTGACCGGGGCGTGAAGGTCAAACCAGGCGGGACGTTCGCCAAGCGTCCACAGCTCGGCTTGGTGACCCCGCTCGCGGAGGCCGTTGAGGTGCTCGAAGATGTCTCGATGACCGCCGCCCACGCCCGTGTCTTCTGTCACGTAGATGATCCGCAGCGCTCCGTGCCCGTCCCGAACCTCGCGCGCATCGAGCGAGTCGCCCCAACGTGACCAGAAGACCCGCTGCGAGATCCGCTCGCGCTCTCCGACGTCGGTTCCGCGGGTTACCGACTCCAGGTGGTAGAGCTCCGCCCCGGGGCAGTAGCTCACGCTGAGGCCGGCACTCCAGGCCCTGAGGCAGAAATCAACATCCTCGTAGGCCATCGGGAAGTCTTCTTCAAACAACCCGATACGGTCGATCGTCTCCCTGGTGATGTACATGCAGGCGCCCGTCACGGCAAGCACGGGACCCTCCACCTGCGCCGGACCGAAGTCCGCGGGGCGGAAACGGTAGCGGTGGTCGAACCACTCCGGAGCTCCCAGGTTGCGGACCGTACCGGCGAACTGGATCGTCCCGTTCTCGTACAGAAGCTTCGCACCGACGATCCCGACGTGCTGTGCTCGGGTGCTCGCGAACTGCAGGGACTCGAGCCACCCCGGGGTTGCCAGCACGTCCGAATTCAAGACGACGACGTCGTGCTCGGGGTCGGCCGCGCGGAGCCCTCGGTTGACATTGGACGCGAACCCCAAGTTGGTCTCGCCCGCGATCACCTCGATGCCGTTGATCGCCCGCAGCTCCGCGAGGTGCGCCGGACCGCTCGAGTCGTCGGCGACGATGATTCGCACCCGCTGAGGCGTGGTGGTGCGCTGCAGGCTTTCCACGAGCGCCCGGACCTGCAACGCGTCGCGGTAACTGGGAATCACGATCGTCACCGGTTGGCCCTGAGCTCGATACCAGCGCCGCGCGACGGCCCGATCGCCGCGTGGACCGGGTTTGAGCCGAAGCCGCCGCTTGAGCGGCGTGAACCGGAGCGGGAACGTGAGCATCCGGTAGATGAGGACCCCCAGGCCGTGATACTGGATCGTCAGTCTGATCCGTTCGAGGGCCGTGAACGTGCGGACACCGCCGTCCGAGCCCGGCCGTAGCTCGGGGTTCTCGCTGGGATCCTTCACGCTGGGCATCCGACCATTATCGTCAGGAGAGCGCTGGCGATGACGTCAGGGCCGAGCCGCCCGGCGCCGAACAAGAGCCGATACGCCGACGCCGCGGTCTATGCTGGCGCACCGTGAACGTGCGGTGGTTGGGTGCTACGAACGGGCTGGACGTGGGGCGGGACGGGACCGTCGTCTGCCTCCTTCACGATCGCGACGACCCTGCCCAAACGATGGCGGCTTTGGGCCGCCTAGAGGAAAACACGCCGATTGAGATACCGGTGGTCGTGCTCGGTGTCGCTCTCGATGACGACCTCACCAGTTCTCCGACCGGGCGCGTACGCTTGGTGCTGGCCGGGCGTGCGGGGTCGTTGACCGATCTCGTACGGGAGGTCGATCGCCTTGCGCAGCCGGCGGATCTGGTGCTTCTCTCGTCGCGCTGCCGCGTCCCACCGCGCTGGATCGAGCGTCTGCGTCAGGCGGCGCGGAGCGGCGACATCGTGGCGACGGCGACTCCCATCACCAATGCCGACGGGACGACCCAGGTACCGGGGGACGAGGAGTCGACGTCTGACTCAGTGATCTCCGGGTTCGCCTTGCACTCGTTCCCGAGGCTGATGATCGGCGGCCCCGAATGCCTCTACGTGCGGCGCGTCGCAATTGAGCTCATCCGAGAATTCCCGCCGCGAGCGGCCTCATTGGAAGCGCTGACCGCGAACCTGTGCGAGGCTTGTTCTGAGGCGGGCATGGTGAACGTCCTCGCCGACGACCTGTACGTGGGCTGCTCGCGGAACGCCGACGCTCGCCCACCCCTCGGCGGGTTCAGACTTCGCGCGCTCGACCTCTCCGACGAGCGCAGTGCGCTCCAACGGTCGCTGTCGATCTCGCGCGTGGCAGTGCGCGGAATGACCATAACCGTTGACGCCCGTTCGTTGGGTTCCCGCCCCGGAGGAACCCAGCTGTACACCGTCGAGCTGGCGCTGGCACTGGCCCGGCTCGGCGATGCTGGGATACGGGTCCTCGTCGCTTCGGACGTCGATCCTCATACTCGTCACAGGCTTGACGAGGCGGGCGGCATCGAAGTCGTCACCTATGACGAAGTGATCGGGGGAGTCGAGCTGTCAGACATCGTGCACCGGCCACAGCAGATCTTCACGGCCGATGACCTCGACCTCCTGAGGCTTCTCGGCCGACGTCTGGTCGTCACGCATCAGGATCTGATCGGCTATCACAATCCTGCCTATCACGAGAGCTTGGAGGTCTGGGAGCAATACAGGCGGGTCACTCGAATAGCGCTCGCCGCAGCCGATCGGGTGGTGTTCTTTTCCGACCACAGCAGGCGTGATGCCGAAGCAGAGGATCTCATCACGCCCGAGCGAGGCGATGTGGTCGGTGCCGCGCTGGGCGAGTCGTCACGGCCGCTGCCCCGAAAACCGCCGCAAGTGCCCGGCGATCGACCGTTCATCCTGTGCCTCGGCCCGGACTACAGGCACAAGAACCGGCAGTTCGCGATCCGGCTGATCGCCGCGCTTCGCGCTGAGCAAGGCTGGCCGGGGGTCCTCGTCCTCGCGGGAGCGCACGTTCCGTACGGCTCCTCCCGGGTTGATGAGCGCAGGCTCCTGTCCGAGGACGATGAGCTGCGGAGTGCGGTCGTCGACCTCGGACCCGTGGACGAACAGGAACGTGAGTGGCTGTTCGGGAACGCCCGGGCCGTGGTGGTGCCGAGCGTGGTCGAGGGTTTTGGTCTCGTTCCGCTCGAGGCGGCTCAGGTTGGGCAGCCGGCAATATTCGCGGCACAGACCTCTCTGCGTGAAGTGTTGTCTGACACGCCGGCAACCCTGATCCCGTGGGATGCCTCCTTGAGTGCGGCGAAGGTCAGGCCGGTGTTGAACGACGGACCCGATCGCGCTGATCACCTTTCGCGACAGCGCGTCGATGCGACGAGGTGGAATTGGCATGAGCTTGCCCCACAGCTGATGAAATCCTATGAGCGGGCCCTCCGTGCCCCCCACCGGGCTGCCGCGGTGCGCGCCTGGCAGGAGCTCGAGCGCGAGCGCTATCTCGTCGAAGTCGATCGCGCACGGCAGGAGATCGGCCGCATTCATGAGGAACTGGTGGCACGCCTCGGCGACCGGATCGCTCTCGCAAGCGACGAGGGATTCCTTACGGCTGAGCAGCAGCGTGGGCTCCTGCGCGTCGGCTCGCGACCCGCGCTCAACCGCCTCCTGTTGTGGCCGTTCGCCGTAGTGGGTTCGGTGGGCAGACCGGCAAACAAGCGTCGCACGTCGTGACGTTGTCCACATTCGGCGCTGCGGCGCTGGTGGCGATCGCCTCGGTGCTGATTGGCCGCGCGCTGGACCTGATGGGTATTCGGTGCGGCTCCGCCGGGCCCGCGGTCGGTCTCTCAGTCCAGATCATCGTCGCCGGTATCGCGATCAAATTGCCGGGCGGGTCGGATACGGGCGCCATCGTGATCGCCCTGATCGTCTTGAGTGCGCTGGCGATCGTCGTCGCCCGTGAGCGGCGCCGGTCCATACGCGAAGTCGGCCCACTGATGGCTGCCCTCCTCGCTGGCTTTGGCTCAGCGATCCCATTCATCGCCAATGGCCGGATCGGTTTGCTCGGCGTGGGCCTCGACAATGACACGTCCAGCCACCTGCTCTGGGCCGCAGAGCTCGTCTCGCCGGGGACCGTGGCTCGCTACGGAGGTTCCAACGGCTATCCGATGGGTCCCCACAGCTTCGTCGACACCCTGACCTCGGGGCTCGGCATTCGCGCGGATCTCAGCTTCACCGTGCTCCTCATCGCCGGTGTGCTGGTGACCGCGATCGTCGCGGCGCGCGCGCTGCGCGACGCTCCGATCGTCGTCCAGGCTGTTGGCGGGGCGCTCGCGTCACTCCTCTACCTCGTCGCCGCGTACTACGCCGAGGGGGCGTTCAAGGAGCAGCTGCTCGCACTTTTTCTGCTGGCGGCGGTCGTCGGCCTCGAGGAGGCTCGGAGCAACTGGAGTCGAGGAGTCGATCGTCGTTGGTCGCTGCTGTGCCCGATCGCAGTCCTCGTCGCGGCGGCGGTATACGTCTACAGCTACCCGGGGATCAGCTGGTTCGTCCTCACCGCGGTCGTCTGGCTCGGTGCCGAGGTGGCCGTCCGGCGTGAGGCGAAGCTCTGGAAGCTGCGGGCCCGGAGGGCCGTGCGTCCGGTTGGCGTCGCGGCGATCGTCTTTGTGTTGCTGGTGTTGCCAATGCTCTCACAGACACTGCGCTTCGAGCGAGAGGTGGGGGCCTCTCCCGCGGCGACGGGGGCAATCGCCGCCTCCAATCTGGGGAACCTGGCTCATCCGCTCTCTGCCTACGAGGCGCTCGGTGTCTGGAACAGCGCCGATTTTCGCTTCGCCCCGGGCGGCTCGCTCCACGTCGTTCTGAGCCTCCTCGCTCTCGGTGCCCTCCTATTAGGCCTGGGCTCGTCGCTGAGCCGACGCCAGCTGGTCGTTCCGTCGGCCATCGCGGCATGCGCCATCCTCTACGCGTTTGCCGATCACGGCCAGTCGCCCTATGTCGCAGCAAAGGCACTTGTGATCGCTGGACCTTTGGTAGCTGTGACCCAGCTGCGGGGGCTTGCGATCGCAGCGACCGGCCGGCGATCGGCTGCGTGGCGACTCGCGAGCATCACGGGGACTCTTGCTCTGGTCATTTTCGCCTCGTACTCGAGCTTTCAGGCACTCCGCAACGAGCCCGTGTGGCCAAATGAGCCGACCGCCGAGCTGCTCAGCCTCGCTCGCCTGACACGCGGTCAGACAGTGATGTTCCTGGGGAATTCTGACTATGCAGCCTGGCTGTTCCACGACTCCGCCATGAGCACGACCAGCCCAACGTCGGCATCTGCGGGAAGGATCTTTGCGAATCCGGGCAAGCCCTTTGCTCTCGGCGAATCGGCGGACGTTGACAACCTCGAAACAGCATCGCTGATTGCGTACCGGTGGCTGGTCACCTCCAACACGTCCGACATGAGCCAGCCACCAGTGGGGTTCCACTTGGTGCGCCGTCTGCAAATGTATGATCTGTGGCGTCGGACCGGCCCGGTCACGGCTCGCGAGAGCGTCGACACACCGGGCACGCCCGGTGCGATGATTGCCTGTCACACACGCGCCGGCCGCCTGTTCAGCCGGCAGCACGGGGTCGCAGCGGTCATGGTCGCACCCGTCCGGAGCACGCTGGCCCCCCTACGACCAGGACAAAGCGAGCACGTGGCAATGCCCCTCGCTACCGGCACCTGGCAACTATCTCTACAGTATACGAGTGCCGTGCCGATAGCGATCACGGCCGGGGGGAGGTCATGGCGGATGTCTCCATACCTGGATCGCCTCGGACCGGTATTCGCGGTCGGTTCCGTTTCGGCAACCAGCGGAACTCCGGTGCTCGTCCGCCTGACCGCGTCGCGTCCGTCTCTGCTCACGGGCGCGAGCCTCGGCGCGGATGCGACGTATCTGGTCGCCACGCGCGACTCCTATCAGCGCTTGATGGTTCCTCTTGCGCGAACCTGCGGTCGATACGTCGATTGGTATCGCCATTAGCGGCGACGTGACGGCGGTTGAGAGAGTCGTGCCGCCTCCGTGAACGGCCCGGTCATGGTGGCCGGGACGCTGCTAAGTTGCCGCCCCATGCGAGCCTGCACCATCGTTGCCAAGAACTACCTGGCGCAGGCTCGCGTCTTGGCCAGGTCGTTCTTGGAGCACCATCCCGACGGCAACTTCTCCGTCCTCGTGATCGATGAATTGGAGGGCCTGATCGATCCGAGCCGGGAACCGTTTACCATCCTCACCCCTCGCGACGTCGGCTGTGACCCTTTCGAAAGAATGGCAAGCCGGTACAGCGTCGTGGAGTTGTCCACGGCAGTGAAGCCATGGCTGCTCAAGCACGAGCTGGCGACCGGCGCGCCGGCGGTGACATATCTCGATCCCGACATAGAAGTGTTCGGACCGCTCACCACTCTCGACCGGCGCGCACAAGATGTCGGCTTAGTACTAACTCCGCACAACACAGAGCCTATCCCTGACGACGGGAAGCGACCCAGCCAAATCGACATCATGATCGCGGGGGTGTACAACCTCGGTTATATCTCTCTCGGCCAGAGCCGCGAGATCGACGGGTTGTTGGAGTGGTGGGCCGACCGGCTGCGGCGCGACTGCCGTGTCGACCCGGTGTATGGGTACTTCGTTGACCAACGGTGGTTTGACGTCGCGCCGGGCTTTGTCTCCCGATGTGCCATCGTGCGCGAGCCGGAGTACAACGTCGCCTACTGGAACGCCCACAGCAGACTACTGGCTGACGGCGACGGGCAGGTCACGGTCAACGGTCGCCCCCTGGCGTTCTTCCATTTCAGCGGTTTTGATCCCGGGGTGCCGACCGAGCTGAGCCGACATCAGGATCGGATCCGTCTCGATGAGCACTCGGCGCTCGCTCGTCTCTGCGCGCGGTACGCCGGGGAAGTCCAAGCGGCGGACTATGCGCGGACTCATGGCTGGCGCTACACGTGGGATTGGCTCGCCGATGGCACCCCGTTCACCCCGCCGCTGCGGCGACTGTTTGCTCGCGCCGAGGACGAGGGCTTGTTGGCAGGAGCCCCGTTCGACGACGATGGATGTGAGGCCTTCCTCAACTGGGCCGGAGGCCAGCAGGAGGGCGCCCCGGAGGGTGTGAATCGCGCGCTGGCGGCGGCCTACGGCACGGATGCGGGCCTTCGGGCGCGATTCGCAGAGACCGAGACGGGCGAACCGGGACGATTCCTGCAGTGGGCTGCGGTGCATGGGCGGGATGCACTTGAGCTGCCGGCGCGGCTGCTCCCCTCAGGGACCCAGACGCGGAAGACCGTCCAGCCCGACCCCGAGCCGGCGGCGCCGGCACTGCAGCCGGAGGTTGACGAGTGGGGTGTCAATGTCGTCGGCTACTTCCGGTCGGAACTCGGTGTTGGCGAGGCGGGACGGCAAGTGGTGAGCGCCCTCGACGCCGCACGGGTGCCGGTGGCGCCAATGCACGGCGAGACCATCCCCCTCAGTCGACAGGGCCATGCCTTTCGCCTGTTCGAGCGCGAGGAGGCCAGGTTCCCGATCAACCTGATTTGCATGAACGCCGATGCCATCCCGCAGTTCGCCGCGCAGGCCGGGCCGGCGTTCTTCGGCGGGCGGTACTCCATCGGACTGTGGTTTTGGGAGGTGGTCGATGCGCCGGCCGATGGTTGGGGGAATGCGTTTCGACATCTCGACGAGGTTTGGGTTGCGACGGATCATGTGGCCGAGGCCATACGCCCCATCGCTCCCGTTCCGGTAACGAAGGTCACGCTGCCGATTTACATACCTCCAACGTGGCCGTTGCCTCGTTCGACACTGAACCTGCCCGAGGGATTTCAGTTCCTGTTCTCGTTCGACTACCTCAGCGTATTCGAGCGCAAGAATCCGCTTGCCGTGGTTGACGCGTTCACGCGGGCTTTCGATGCCGGCGCGGGCGCCAGCCTCGTCGTTAAATGCATCAATGACGAGCACGACCCATCGAACCACGGCCGGCTGACTAAGGCTGCGGCTGCCCACCCCGACATCCGTGTGATCGATACGTATCTGAGCGCTGAGTCCAAGAACGCTCTGACCGCTTCGTGTGATTGTTACGTTTCGCTGCATCGCTCCGAGGGGTTCGGCTTGACGATGGCCGAGGCGATGTACTTTGAACGTCCGGTGATCGCGACCGCGTATTCGGGGAACCTGGACTTCATGACGCCGGTCAATTCCTACCTTGTCGACCATACGTTGGTGCCGATCGGGCCCAACGCGGCTCCGTATCCGGCGGATGGCCGTTGGGCGGAGCCAGATGTGGCCCAGGCCGCAGACCTGATGCGCGAAGTGTTCACCGACCGGGAAGGGGCAGCTGAGCGTGGTCGTCGCGCTGCGGCGGACCTTCGCCGCACCCACAATGCCCTCATCGCGGGAGCGGGGATGGCGCGGCGTCTGGAGGAGGTCCATCCGCGAGTGACCCCGGCCCGAGCGCCCCGCGCGGTGGCGACGTCGCTGCGGCCACGATTGGCTCAGGGCCCGGTGGCCCCCGCACGGTCGCCCCTGGGGGCAGTTGGGCGAACCGGACGGAGGCTGATGCTGCGCCTCATGAAGCCGCTGAGCGCATACCAGGCGATGGTGAACGACGACATCGCCAGATCGGTGGACTCGCTCGAGCTCGCCGTCAAGAATGCGCGTCTGGCGGGCGAGGCAGAGCACCTGGCAAGCATGAGGTCGGCGGACCGGGCAAGGCGCGATCTGGACGTGCTGCTGTCCCTGCACCAGCCGATCGTCGACCGCCTCAACCACACCGACGCGACGGTGAGCCGGCTCAAAAGTGAGCAGCGGGCGATTCCGTACATGGCTGGCGAGCCGTTCGCCGTCTATCAGGATCGAGTCGCCGGGCGCGTACAGGGCTACATCCGGAGGGGTGGCGGCTCCGCTGAGGACAGGTACCGCTCTTTCGAGGACATGTTTCGCGGGCCCGAGGACTTCATACGTGATCGTCAGCGTCGGTTTCTGGCGGTGCTCGAAGATCGCGAACCGGTGCTGGACCTCGGCTGTGGTCGCGGTGAGTTCATGGATCTCTTGCGGGAGGATGGCCGCCGATACATGGGGGTTGATTCAGATCCCGGGATGGTCGCCCGCTGCCACGCCAAAGGCCATGACGTCACGCTGGCGGACGCGGGCACGTACCTCAAGACGGTGCCGACGGGCAGCCTGGGTGCCATCTTCTGCGCCCAGGTAATTGAGCACCTCCCATATGAGACGCTCGTGGAACTTCTCGCGGAAGCGCGCCGAGCGCTGTCGCCCGTCGGTTTGTTCATCGCCGAAACGGTCAACCCCCACTCCGCGCCGGCCTTGAAGACGTTTTGGGTGGATTTGACCCATCAGCATCCGATCTTCCCTGAAGTCGCTCTGGTGCTATGTCTGTCCGCCGGATTCTCAAGCGCATACGTCTTCTATCCGAATGGAACGGGCGATGTGGAGACGGATCGATACGCGATGGGGGAATACGCGGTGGTCGCGACCCCGGGCGACGATGCCTCCGTATCGGAGGGGCTCAGTAGGATCCCTCTCGCCTCGTCGGGATAGGATCACCTGCTTCGTCAACGCCCCCAGCAGCCTTGAGCCACGAGCCACCAGAACTTCCGATCCCGCCGCCCGAGATGCGGGCCTTGGTCGGGCCAACTGATCCTGCCATGTTCGACAACCCGGATGGGCGGATGGTATTCGCCGGCTTACGTCCTGAGCAGTATCGGAGAGTCCTCGATTTCGGCTGTGGCTGTGGGCGCCTGGCACGCCAGCTGATTCAACAGAACCCTCGCCCGGACCGTTACGTCGGCTTCGATCTACATGCGGGGATGATCCGTTGGTGCGCCCAGAACCTGGCGCCACATGCCGCCGGTTTTGAGTTTCATCATCATGATGTGTTCTACGCCGGATTCAACCCGGCGCCCGACCGGCCCCTGCATGCCCCGTTTCCAGTGGGGGACGACGCATTCTCGATGGCCGTGGCCATCTCGGTGTTCACCCATCTCACTCAGATCCAGACGACTTCGTATCTGACAGAGCTTGCACGCGTCATTGAGCCCGACGGGGTTCTCCTGTCCACCTGGTTTCTGTTCGATAAGGAGAACTTCCCAATGATGCAAGACGAGCAGAACACTCTGTTCATCAACGAGTACGACGTCCGCAACGCCGTCATTTACGACCGGGCCTGGGTCCGAGCAGCCGCTCACAGTGCGGGATTGATCATCTCCGAGGCGATCCCACCAGCCATTCGCGGCTTTCAGTGGGAGCTGCGGATGACGCCCTCACGTCCGGGAGCTCGGGAGGTAGACCTGCCCCCGGACAGCGGTGAACTCGGGCGACAGCCCCCGCCTCCGATGCCGACCGAGGCCTTCCGCATCGGGCAGGATGAAGCAGAGCTCTCTGCCGGCGGCTAGCCGAGCGATGTGTTGAGGGGGCGCTCGTACGAGATGCGTTGATACTCCGGCTGACCGGAGGTGGGTCGGGTGCCGATCATTGCTCGGCTCGGTGTCGGATCAGGCCAGGAGCTCGAGGTCAGCACCTCGAGACCGCACGACTCGCACCACTCCGTCAACGTCAGCAGGTTTGGCGAAAACCAGTTGGACGGATCGCTGCCGAGCGCGTCGGTCCGGTAGAAGCGAGCCACCGGCGTCGTCGCCAGATCAGGAAGCTCTGCGTCGCAGATCGCAGATTCGATGTAGGCCATTCCTCGGGTCAGGCGGCGGACGTTGTCGAGAGCGAGCAGGGGGTGGCGCAAGTGGTACAGGACTCCCATGAACAGGACGATGTCGAATTGCTCCTTCAGCAGGGAGGGCAGCTCGTAGATGTTCGCCTGGAGATGCTCAGCCTCCGAGCCGAGCAGTCGCTTGATCGCGTTGAAGCCGAAGTGCTCGGCGTCGAGGATGTCGACGGCGAGCACTCGGCCGGCCCCGCGGCGCTCCAGTTCGAACGCGACTCCTCCGTTGGTCGTGCCGATATCGAGCACGGTCTCACCATGAAGCTGCTCCGGGAGGTGGGCATGGAAGGTCAGAAAGCCGACATCGTTGGTGCCTGGTGCAAAGACTCCCGGCGCGAGCTCAAACCGCTGATGCCAGACGATGTCCGTACGGTCGGCGAGTGCTGCGGCGGCCGCAGGTGTAGGTTCGTGTGAGTGCAAGCCTCTGATGCCGGGTCGGACGATGCTGGAGCGCAGCAACACGTTCAGCGGCCGCGCTCGCGTTCGACGGCGTAGCCTATCGACCGGCGATCCCGTGCCCGATCTGTACCCGCGCGAGACCTTTCATCGACGGCGCCACACGCAAACCCTGACGGTATCGTGACGTTCATCGGATCCTCGCATCGTTTCGCCTCCTGCCATGCTTGAGCGCCTGACCGTCACCCCCGACCAGTTCCGCAAGATCGCCTATGTGACGCTCGGGGCGCTGACCCTGATCGTCATGAGCGGCGCCGCGGTGCGGCTGACCGACTCGGGCCTGGGTTGCGCGAATTGGCCGAAAT
>JBAPXO010000528.1:0-2098 GCA_049284255.1 Solirubrobacteraceae bacterium
AAGGGCGCGTTCGGGGTCGACGGCACCTCGACCTCGTTCCTCGGCCAGGCGCTCAAGGAAACCAACCTGACGATCCCCAACGGCGGCTTCGACACCGAGCCGCTGACGCTGAGCAACATCGCCTCCGGCGCGACCGACTTCGCCATCTACCAGGACCCCTACCTGCAGGGCTTCCTGCCCACCCTGTACCTGTACCTCTACAACATCTCCGGCGGGACCATCGTTCCGTCCGACACCGACACCGGCCTGAGCTTCATCACCAAGAGCAACTACTCGGAATACAACAAGAGCAGCCGCTACCAGGGCTCGACGACCGCGCTCGAGTACCTGCCGCGCCCGTCCGGCGCGATCTCGAACCCGCCTGCGACCACCAGCACCTGACACATTCGACCCATCGCGCGCCAGCCAAGCCGGCGGCGGGAGATCGTGCCCGTGGTCCCGCTCCGGGACCCGCGACGATCGCTCGCCGCCGTTGGCGCGCCGCTGACCGGAGGGCCAGATGAAACAGACGACGCGCCTGACAGGGAGGCGACGTGAGTAACACGACCGAGCGGAGCGGAATGCTCGTCGGTCTGCCCGGCGACGGCCCCGGCGGCCCCGGCAACGGGACGCTCGACCGGCTGCTGCGCGGGGCAGGCGTCTTCGGCCGCCAGCGCGAGGCGACCATCTTCGTGGTCGCGGCGGCCCTGTTGTTGTACTTCGGCCTCACCCACCCCTCCACGTTCGGCTCGCGCGCCAACGTGATCGACCTGCTGTCGGAGATCGCGGCCCCCATCATCATCATCGCGGCGGGCGAGGTGCTGCTGCTGATCTGCGGTGAGATCGACCTGTCGGTCGGGTTCATCTTCGCCGCCGCCCCGTTCGTGATGTTCTACCTCAACCAGTACTACGGCGTCCCGGCCGCGCTGGCGATCATCCTCAGCCTGGCCTTCGGCGTGTTCTGCGGCTGGATCAACGGGTTCCTCACCGTCGCCCTCGGGCTTCCCTCGTTCATCACCACGCTCGGCACCGGGTTCATCCTCGGCGGGTTCGCGCTGTATACCTCGCACGCAGAGCCCAAGACGATCCCGCCCGCCACCGCCGGCATCGGCGACTGGATCGGGACCAACCCGTGGTCGCAGTTCATCTGGGCCGTCATCGTCGTCGTGATCCTCCATGTCCTGCTCACGAGGACCAAGTGGGGGCTGCATACGATCGCGACCGGCGACAACCAGCTCGGAGCGCGCGAGGCCGGCATCAGGGTGGGCCGGATCAAGTACGGCAACTTCATGATCATCGGGTTCCTCGGCGCGCTGGTCGGCCTGCAGACCGCCTTCTACCAGGTCACCATCGACCCGCTCGCGGGCGGCTACCAGCCGATGTTCTACGGCGTCACGGCGGCCGTCATCGGCGGCACGGCGATGCTCGGCGGCTCGGGCACGATCCTCGGCGCCTTCCTCGGCGCGATGGCGCTCTCGACCCTGATCGACGGGTTTTACATCCTCGGCATCACTGCGAACCTGCTTAACATCATCTTCGGCGCCGCGATCCTCATCGCCATGATCGCGAACGTTCAACTGGCACGACTGCGGGCCCGAGGGAGGACCTGATGTCTTCGCAACTACCGGAGACGCCGGACGCGGCGACCCCCGGCACGGCGGCCACGGCCGGCCATGACGGCCCGCCGCCCGGTCCGGACGTGCTGCGGGCCGAGCACATCAGCAAGAGCTTCGGCGCGGTGACGGCCCTGGTCGACGTCAACCTGCGGCTGGCCAAGGGCGAGGTGCTCGGCCTGCTCGGCGACAACGGCGCGGGCAAGTCGACCCTGCTCAAGATCCTCTGCGGCTTCCAGCAGCAGGACTCGGGCGCGCTCACGATCAACGGCGAGGAGGTGCTGCTCCGGTCGGTCGACCACGCCCGGTCGCTCGGCATCGACGCCGTCTACCAGGACCTGGCTCTGATCAATCAGCTCAGCGTGTACCACAACATGTTCCTCAATCGCGAGCAGCTGCGCTGGCCGCTGCTGAACAACCGGGCGATGCGCAAGACCGCCCGCGAGCACCTCGACGCGATGGGGGTCAACATCCCGTCGGTCGACGTCGATGTCGCCCGGCTCTCC
>JBAPXO010000529.1:0-1911 GCA_049284255.1 Solirubrobacteraceae bacterium
CTCGAGATCGACGCCGCCGGCGCGCGCTTTGGCGAGCGCCAGCAGGCCGGAATGATCTTCGTCGACGGCGTCGACATCGGTGATCCCGCTGACGTCGCGCTGCGCGACCGTCGGATGCTGTCGGCGGACGGCATCTTCATCGTCGTGGCCACCGTCTCCGAGCAGACCGGTGAGTCGGTGGTCCCGCCCGAGGTCATCTTCCGGGGGGTGCCCTTCATCGAGCAGGCCGACGAGGTGGTCTCCGACATCCGCGAGGAGGTCGAGCGCTCGCTCGCGCACTCGGCTGCCGAGGGCATCCGCGAGATCGACCTCCTCCAGGAGGAGCTCCACGACGATCTCGCGACCTTCGTCTATGACCGGTTGCGCCGGCGGCCGATGGTCCTGCCGGTAGTCGTCGAGGTCTGATCAGCATCGGCGGCAACCGGGCCCGCCGGTGCCGCTTCGACGACGGTCTGGGCAATCGGAAGCCTGATCACGAACCGTGTCCCCGTCCCGGTGGCCGGGGTCTCGAGCTCCACCGTGCCACCGTGCGACTGGGCGACCGAGCGCACGATCGCCAGACCGAGGCCCGAGCCGCGCCCGCCGTCGCGCCCGCCGCGCACGAAGCGCTCGAAGACCCGCTGCTCGAGCTCTGGCGGGATCCCGGGACCCGAATCTTCAACGACGATCAGCGCCTCTCCGTCGCGCGCCTCGGTGACCGCCCGCACCATCGTGCCGGGCGGGGTGTGGCGCACGGCGTTCTCGAGCAGGTTGAGCACCAACCGGTGCAGCTCGTCGCGGACGCCGTCGACGATCACCGGCTCGGCGCTGATCGAGAGCTCATGCCGGTCAGCCATTGGGCCCAGTTCGGCGGCGGCCTCGATCAGGACCTCCGAGAGGTCAGTGGGCCGGTGGGGCTGGTCACGATGGGCGTCGGCGCGGGCCAGCAGCAACAGGTCGCCGACGAGCCGCCGCATCCGCCGCGTGGAGCGCAATGCGGCCTCGGCCGTCTCGGCCTGATCCCCTCCGAGCTCCTCAGTGAGCAGCTCCAGGTTGGCGAGCACGCTGGTCAGCGGCGTCCGGAGCTCATGCGAGGCGTCGGCGACGAACTCGCGCTGGCGGTCGAGCATCGCCTGGGTGTCGGTCCGGGCGGCATCCAGGGCGATGAGCATGCCCTCGAGCGTCCGAGCGAGCTCGGCGATCTCGTCCTCGGCCTCGGGATGGGGGATGCGCTTGCTGGCGTCCCGCGTCCGGGCGATCTCGCCGGCGGTGTCGGTGAGCTCGACGATCGGCCGCATCGCGCGGGCGGACACGAACAGCCCGGCCAGGAGGGCGAGCACTGTGCCCCCGACGATGCCGAGCAGCAGGAACACCTCGACGCGCCCGATCGTCTGATCCACGTCGGAGAGCGGCACGGCGTAGAGCAGCGTCACCGTCCCGGCGCCTTGGGGCTTGATGTGGAGCTGGCGGACGGCGACCCGGTACCCGGCCTGCTCGAACGTCCCGCCGCGCGTCGGCGGGTAGCGGAACTTGGATGGCGCCAGAGGCGCCTTGGGAGCCCGGATGTCGTTCTGGGTGCATTGCAGGTAGCCCTCGTCGTCGAAGATCCGGATCTGGGCGTTGTCGGCATCGGCGAAGTCCCCGAGGTGGACCTTGATGCGCCGGCAGTCCAGGTAGGTGCCGTAGAACTGCATCTTGTCGTTGAGCTCGCGGTACAGGACGTCGACGTCGGAGCTCTGCTGGTCGGAGAACTGGGCGTGGACCTGGCGGCTGGTGAGATCGCCGACGATGGCCGCGAAGCTGGCCAGAATCACGAACGTCAGCGCCGCCGAGCCGCCGGCCAGGCGCCAGCGGATCGGGACCGACCTATACGCGGAGTACGTAGCCCGCGCCGCGGATCGTATGTAGGAGCCGAGGCTCGCCACCGGCTTC
>JBAPXO010000530.1:0-5434 GCA_049284255.1 Solirubrobacteraceae bacterium
AGCGCAGACCGCGCGCGCGCGCGGCCTCCAAGAGCACATGGGTGCCCTGACCGTTGGTAACGCTGAAGCCAAACGGATCGGCAATCGAGCGATCCACATGAGTCTCGGCGGCGAAGTTCACGATCGCCTCGACGGGCGATTGGTCCAGCGCCTCGGCGACAGCTTGGGGATCCTCGATCGCGCCGTGCACGAACCTGATCTCCGAGCTCACCTCGCGCAGGTTCTCCTCACGCCCGGCGTAGGTGAGCGCATCGAGCACGGTGACCTCGTCGCCGTGGTCTCGGACGCGCAGCTCAACGAACGTGGAACCGATGAACCCGGCCGCGCCGCACACCAGAAGCCTCACGCCGGCACCTCGGAGAGCGCGGACATGAATGCCGACAGCCCCTGGTTCCACGCCGGCAGCACAGGCGCGCCGCGCTCGGAGATCAGGACGCTGTTGCGCGGGCGTGTGGCGGCCTGCGGATATTGGTCTGAGGCGATCGGTGCCACCTCGCAGTCAAGCCCGCCGGCAGCAACGACCGCGCGTGCGAACTCAAACCACGAGCACTGCCCGCCGCCGGCGACGTGCACCACCCCCGGGATCTGAGCTTGCGCCAGCGACACCAGCGCCGCCGCCAGATGACCCGTGAAGGTGGGCGAGCCCACCTGATCGCGCACTACGTCGAGCCGGTCGCGCTGCGCGCCCACGCGCAGAATCGTCTTGGGGAAGCACTTGCCGCCAGCGCCGAACAGCCACGAAGAGCGCACGATGGTGTGTGCGCCGGCGGCGGCGCGCGCAACCGCCAGCTCGCCCTGCAGCTTGGTCGCGCCGTAGACCGAAAGCGGATTGACGGTGTCTGACTCGACGTAGGCGCTCTCCTTGTGACCGTCGAAAACGTAATCAGTGGACACGTGGATCGTCCACGCTCCCGACTCCGCCGCGGCCCCCGCGAGGTGCTCCGCGCCGCGGGCGTTGACCGCCTCCGCAGCCGCCATCGCGGACTCAGCGCCGTCGACATCCGTCCAGGCCGCACAGTTGACAACCACGTCGACAGCGGCCGCCTCCACAGCCACCCCAACCGCACCGGCGTCGGTGATATCCAGCTCAGAACGCGTCAAGCTCACGGGCTCATGACCGGCGCCCAGGGCGGCCTCGTGTACGTCCTGGCCAAGCATCCCGCCAGCCCCCGTGATCAAGATTCGCATCTGGCAACAGGGTAGAGGGCGCTGGTTTCACCCGTCGGGACGGCTTCGATTGCGAGGCGATTTGGGTGCAAATCCGCGTGTAATGTTTCTGTAAGGTGGCGTCAAGGTTACGCCCCCGTTTGTTGGAGCGCGTGGCCCGTTTTTCGTCACGTGGCGAGGTCCAGAATGGGCTCATCAACCGTTTTGCCCTCCCCACCATTCGGCAGTGGGCCACGCTGTCGGTCGCTCTCGTCGCCGGGCAGGCCGTCGTGTTCGGCATCGCCCTCAATGACGGCAACTCCGAACGCGTGCTCGGGACTCTGTCGGCGGCCGCCCTGATCCCGGTCTGCCTGGCATCGCTGCTCGTGCTGGCGCGGGGGACGTTCGTCCTCGGCTCCGAGAACCGCCCTCGGATCGCGATCGTCTCCGCGGCCATCGGAACCTGGGGAGTTGCCTGTTCGGCGCTCATGGCCGCCCAATTGATCCCGGGAGCCGCCGGCCACACCCTGAGGCGGGTCCTGCATCCTTCGGCGGCGCACGCCCTGCGAGCGGCCTCCAATCCGAGACTGAGCGCGGAGTGGACAGGCCTGATCGAAGTCCTGATCGCCTGCGCGGCGTTGACCTCGGTGCTGGCGGTGCGCGCCCTGCTGCGGCCGATGCCCGCTGCCAACCGGCACTTCGAGCTCGAGGAGCATGCCGCCCGTAGCATCGTCAAACGCTACGGGCGTGATTCGCTGTCCCCGTTTCTCCTGCGTCCCGACAAGGCGCTGGCGTTCGCCGCCGGGGGCGTGCTCTCCTATCGGCTGATCGGCGGCACCGCGGTCGTGTCCGCTGACCCCGTCGCGCCCGAGGGCGGAGCACCCGAGGTCCTCGAGCGCTTCCTCGCGGTCGCCCACCAGCGCGGATGGCGGGTCGTGGTCTGGGGAGCGTCACACCGCCATCTGGACGCCTACCGCGGGCTTGGCCTGCGGACAGTGTGCGCCGGCGAGGAAGCCGTCGTGGATCCGCAGACCTTCACGCTTGAGGGCCGGCCGGTCCGCAAGCTACGCCAGTCGGTCAACCGCGTGTCCCGTCGTGGCTGGCAGGTCGACGTCTGCGAGGGTCGCGAGATAAACAGCGAGCTGGAGGCTGAGATCGAAGCGCTGGAGGCCGACTGGCGTGCTCGCCAGCCGAAGCTGCTCGGGTTTGCGATGGGGATGGGCGGCTTTGAACCCGAGCTCCGTGCCGAGGATCTGTTCGTGCTCGGCCGATCGCCTGAAGGGCAGCTCGGAGCGGTCATGCGCTTCGCTGGGCATTGCGGAAATTTGTCGCTCGACACCATGCGTAGGGTCCCCGGCGCGCCCAACGGGCTCAACGAGGCGCTCGTGGCCCGTGCGTTGACCGAGGCCCGCGAACGTGGAGTCGCCGAGGTGAGCCTCAACTACGCCGGCCTGGCCCACCTCGTGCGTGATCACTCGGCGCGCGGCCGCATCTCGCGCCGCCTGCTCCGCGCCGCCGTGTCGCCGCTGTACCGCCACTTCCAAATGGAGCGACTCGTGCGCTTCAACGAGAAGTTCTCGCCGCAGTGGCGGCCGCGGTATCTCGTCTATGAGTCACGTGCGGCCCTGCCGGGCGCGATCCTGCGCGTCCTGCAGGCCGAGGGGTACTTGACCGAGCGGCGGGCGTTCGCTGCCCCGCCCACCACGCCGGTCCTGCCCCGGGCCCTGGCGGGTTCACCGCGGGCCAAGGAAGCCGGGTGAGGCGGCGGGGACCGGCGCACCCGCTGATCGCCTTGCTGGTGGTGACGTTGGCCGCGGTCGGTTTCGTCGGGGCTTACCAGTACTGGGAGTCCTACTACCAGCATCGCGGCTTCGCAACGGTCGCCTACTTGCCCCATGCCCGCCGCGGTCAACTCGTTGACGTCAACTTCTACTCGCAGGCGCTGGGCCGGGAGTCTGACTACCTGGCCTACCTGCCGGCCGGCTACGGCACCGGCGAGCGCTATCCCGTCTACTACCTGCTGCACGGAAGCCCCGGGCGCCCGAAGGTGTTCATCGACATCGCGAGCATGGACGTCCGCATGGACAACCTCATCAGCCAGCACCGCATGCGGCCGATGATCCTGATCATGCCCGACGGGAGGATCGGCGGCAGCACGATGTCGGACTCCGAATGGGCCAACACGCCGTCGGGCCGGTACGAGAGCTACGTGATGAACGTCGTCGCCAATGTTGATCAGCGTTTCTCGACGCTCGCCAACCGTCGCGACCGCGTGCTCGCCGGCTTCTCGGCGGGAGCCTACGGGGCGACCAATATCGCACTGCACCACCTAAAGGTCTTCGGCGCGCTGCAGTCGTGGTCGGGCTACTACCTGGAGACCCGTTCGGGCGTGTTCGCGGATGCCAGCCGCGCCACGCTCGCGGCCAACAGTCCGCTCGAATACGTCCACCGCCTCCGCCGACAGCTCGCGGCCGATCCGCTGCGCGCGTTTCTGTTCGTCGGGCGAGACGACGACGAGAGTCCCCAGACGGTCCCGATGGCCGGGGCGCTGGCGAAGGCCGGCGCCAGCGTTAGTTACGCGCTGTATCCCGGTGGCCACGACTGGCAGCTGTGGCACCGGCATCTCGACCAGATGCTCGTCCTCGCCTCGCGTGACACGACCGCCCCCATCCCTCGCCATCACGGCGCCGCGCGCACCCTCACCCCCGGCGTGATCCCGCTGCCCCACGGCCGGGGTCGCCGTCACCGCCGGCGGGTCGTGCTCGGCGCCCTCGTCCCCGGTCTGGTTGCGTTTGCCCACGAGCCGCCGCTTTACAGGCCCCGCCACCATCACCGTCGCCACCACCCCTCGCACACGCGGCGCGCCGCTGTTGGGAGGCGCTCGCCATGATCGTGGGCCTGCTCCTGGCGCTCGTCTCGGCCGCCCTGATCAACCTCGGCTTCCTGGCGCAGCACCGCGGCCTTCACCAGAGTCCGGACGGTGGTCCGCTGGCGATGCTCCGCGCGGCCATCAGAAATCCCGTCTGGCTGGGCGGCCAAGCGCTTGGCTGGGCCGGGTTCGCGCTCCAGATCGCAGCCGTGGCGATCGCGCCGCTCTCGCTCGTGCAGGCATTCGCCGCCGGAGGCCTCGCCCTCTCGGTCCCGTTGGCCGCGCGCATCTTCGGTCAGCGCGTGAGCCCCGCGCAGCGATTGGCGGTGCTCCTCATGGCTGCCGGACTGGCGACGCTCCCTCTCGGCCTGCCCCACATCCACGATCATCTCGACAGCGATCGGCTGGCGCTGGTGATGGTCATCTGCGGCGGTCTGGGCCTCGCGATCGTTCCGCTCGCGCCGGCGTGGACCAAGGCGATTGCCGCCGGAGTCTTCTACGGCATCGCCGACGCGGCCATCAAGGCTGTCTCGGTCACCTTCAAGGTCCACGGGAGCTCGGCGCTGCTCTCAGGCTGGACGGCGGTGGCGGCGTTCGGCACGTTCGCCGGCTTTCTCGCCTTCCAGGCGGCGCTGCACCATGACGATGCCGTCTCGGCGATCGCCCTCATGAATGCCTTCGCCGCGCTTCTGGCAGCGGTATTCGGATTGCTCGCCTTCGGCGAATCGCTGGGTTCAGACCCGTGGGCGGTGATCATGCATGTGGTCGCGATCGCCGTCGTCCTGGGCTGCGTGCCAGTGCTCGCGGCCGCCCAAGCCGCTCTCGCTGAGCCCACCACCGGCCGGGGCGAGCGAGCCAACGCCCAAGCCGAAGCCATCCCGGCGGGGTAGAGGGTTGCGCCGGCGCGGAAGCGCCGCGCCGATCATCAGCACGAGCGCCTCGAGCACCGGACCCAGTCCCGGGCTGCGAGAGAACAGGACCCCGGAGAGCGGCACGTTGCGCGTCAGCGAAAACGCGACTTGGGATCCGAACAGCAGCAGGACGAGGGCGACGGTGCCGACCAGCAGAGCTCGGCGCACGGGCGGCACGCGGATCATCAGCATGCCCGTGAGGGCTCCCCCCAGCAACCAGGCAACCACGACCCGCAGAAGTGGCTGGCTATCGGAGCCCGCGAGCTGGAGCAGCGGCAAAGAGTCGCGCACCCGCGGGCCGACGGCAAGCCAGCCCAGCCCGCGGAACACGTACAGCCAGCCCGTCGCGGCCAGCGCTCCCGCGAGCACGCTCACGACCGCCAAACCGCCGCTGGCGACGGCGATCAGCGGACTGGCCAGATGGGAATTCGTTGCCGCCGCCGCGGTGGGGCTGCTCACGGCCGGGAGCGGCTGAGTGCGCGTGGCTCGCATTGTCACGAGGCTACGC
>JBAPXO010000531.1:0-1813 GCA_049284255.1 Solirubrobacteraceae bacterium
ATGGCCTCGACAAGGACGAGTCCGAAGCTCTCGCCCAGCGAGGCCAGCACGAACGCGTCGGACGCGCGGTAGAGATCACCGATCTCGTCATGAGGCACCGTCCGGAAGCTGTGACCGTGCGCGCCGAGTCGCTGGGCGGCCAGCGCGCGAAGCTCAGGCGTCTGCGCTTCGGACTGCCCGACAAGGAGGAGGAAGGGACGAGGCGAGGAGAGCCGGCTCACCTCCTCGATCAGGTAATCGATCCGCTTGTGGTACCGGTTGAGCGCGGCGACGCTGAGCAGGATCGGTCGATCGTCGGGCAAGCCGTGCCGCTCGCGCAGAGCGGTGCGGTCTGCGGTGCTGACGGCTTGTAACCGGGGCTCGATCGCGACCCCCAGCGGCAGCAGAGTGTGCCGGGAGGGGTTCATCTCTTGCTCCAAGGAGAGGCGCAGGGCAACCGGGGTCAGCTGCTGGACGAGGTCGAGGTGCTCGAAGCCCTTCTGCGCCATCGTGCCGTTGCAGAGCACCAACCGATGGGTCGCGCCGGTGATCCGCCGGAGATAGGCGAGAAGAAGCCCAGTGTGCCATTCGCTGAAGTAGACGACGTCGGGCTTGCGTCGGAGGAGCTCGGGCTGGAGGCTGAAGGCGAAGGCCATTTGCTCAAAGCGGAACGGCTCCCGTCGGGTAAGGCCGCCCAGTATCCGCGCAACGTGGGAATCGCGAGTCAAGGTTGAGACCGACCGCTCCCGGTCACCGGGCGGTCCCGTGCCCTTGATCAACTCGATCTCGATGGACGGCTCGTCAGCGAGGGCCCCGAAGCACTCCCGGGCGAATGACTCAAAGCCGCGCCGGACACGATCGAGGCCCGAGGAGGCGAGGACGATCCGGGGCCGTGTCTCGGTGGCTGTTCGCAGTGCGGGCGTCAGGAGACCACTCACCTAACATCTGGCCCCATGGGGCCTACGCAGTCGTCTCTGGCACCGGGCCCGGACACGACGTCCGAGCGCTTCGAGAATCGGGCGGCCATGAACCTCCGCGGCCGTGCCGCCCGCGGGAGCATCGTCAATGGCATGTTCGTGGTCGCCACGGCCGCCATCACCGTACTTCAGATGATCATCGTCGCCCGGCTTCTGCCGACGTCCGTGTTCGGGCAGTGGGGTCTGCTGACGGCGGTCTTCATGTCGATCCTGCTGCTCACGTCGGTCGGGATTGACGACAAGTTCATCCAGCAGGATCAGTCCGATCCTGAGCGGGCCTTTCAGGTCGCATTCACGCTGCAGGTGGCGCTCGGCGGGGTGCTGGCAGTTCTCATCCTGATCGGGATCCCGGCGTTTGCGCTTCTCTACGGGCAGCCGAGCATCATCGCGCCGGGTCTGGCCCTGATCGTGGCCCTCCCGGCGATGGCCCTCGAGATGCCACTGTGGGTTCACTACCGCCGGCTCGACTTCGGACGCCAGCGGCGGCTGCAGGCCATCGACCCGGTGGTGACCTTCGTAGCAACGATCGGCCTCGCCGTGGCCGGCCTCGGGCTATGGGCTCTCGTCCTCGGGGCGGTCATCGGAACGTGGGCGGCCGCCATCGCGATCGCGGCCACGTCTCCCTATCGGCTCGCCCTCTGCTGGGACCGACGCGCCATGCACGAATACCGCCGCTTCTCACTCCCGTTGTTCTTCACCGCGCTCACCACGGTGGCGCTCATTCAGGTTCCGATATCGGTCAGCTCACGCGTCCTCGGGGTGACCGCCGTCGCCGGGATCTCGCTGGCCAGCAACATCTCGGGTCTCACGACCCGAGTCGATGACATCGTCACCCAGACGATTTACCCGGTCATCTG
>JBAPXO010000532.1:0-6467 GCA_049284255.1 Solirubrobacteraceae bacterium
TTGCGGAGTCGTACAGAGGTAGACCGCGACAATCGCTTGGACTGCGATCCAGGGGAGGGCAGTCCGCAGCGCATCCGGGGAGTAGGCCTGGGTCGTATGCCCGGCGGGAGCCAGCGCGAGCGAGAAAATCCTGACCACGGGCGCGGCCAGCGGGGCCAGCCAGAGCCACGAGAGTTCCGGGGTGGCGAGAGCGATGGGAACGAACACGAGCACCATGTAGTGCTCCCAGACGATCGGCGTCGAGGTGAGCGCGGCGATGATCGCCAGCCCGAAAGCCCGGCGGTCGCCGTCGGGGCCGTCGGCCAGTCGCCACGCCAGACCGAGGATCGCGATCGCCAGGATCATCGCGACCGCGGTACACAGGGCGGGGGAGAGACCGGCGATGTGCAGCACGGTCACGACCGAGGCTGCGCGTCCCTCTTGCAGCAGCGACATGTTGGAGAGCATCTGTGGGTACTGGGCCAGGCCGTGCCAGCCGATGATCGCCCAGGCGCCGAAGGTGAAGACCAAGCAGGCCACGGCCGTCAACGCCGCCGTCCTGTAGCGCTTGGTGATCAGCAACCAGACGCCGAGGGTCCAGGGGAAGATCTTGGTGGCGACGATCGCGGCGATCGCCAGCGCGGGTGGCCAGAGCCGGTCGCGCCACCGCCACGCGATGCCGGCGCCCAGCACCAGAAATGGCCCGACCGCCCCGAGGAACACTCCGTACAGGAACGGATAGGAGATCAGCGCCAGCGCCAAGCAGCGCCAGTCACGCACCCCGAGCAGCCGGAGGCCGAGCACCATCGCTGCAAATGACAGGACGGTGTAGATGCCCTGCGCCAGCCACAGAGGGAGCACGCTGAGCGGGACCACCGCCACGTTGGCGAACGCCGGGTAGACCGGGATCGAGAACGGCCTGGAGGCGGTCTCGCCGACGGCGATCTGTCCCGAGCGCATGATCGCGACCTGGTGGGCCAGGAACCCGGGCTCGTAGAAGCTGTGACCGTGGAGGATCGCCACGCCGGCGTTGAAGAGGCCGCCGGTGAAGTCGTAGAGGAGGTGATGGGTCTGGCCGGCGATGTCCTGGGCGACCAGGAGCGGGCCGATGACCAGGAGCAGGACCAGGCCGAGCCGGCGGCCCGTGCGATTGAGCAGCTGCCGTTGCCCCATACCACCCCATCGTCGGGGCGCATGCGGCCCGCGACTCGACCTTGGCCTAGGCGAACCTCGACCAAGGTCTAGGTGGCCGAGGCTGAGAACGCGGCAGTCGGCCTACTGGAGAAGGGCGGTCGTGGTCGTGGTCGAGCTGGTCCCGGTGTCCGGCGGTCCATCGCCGTAGAAGAGGCCGCCGCTGGTCAGCGAGACTGTCTGACCCTCCAAGAAGCCCGTCGTCTGGCTGCCGGCGGCGATCGTGATGTTTCCGTTGGGAGCGAAGAAGTCGCCGTTGAAGCTGTTGCTCCCGCCGCCCAGGCTGACCGCCGAACCAGAGCTGGCGGCGTAGCCAATCATCTTGTTGGTGGGGTAGTTGTAGGCCTGCAGATACCAGCCGCCGCTGCTGGAGGTGATCGTGCCCGCCAGGTAGGTGCCCTTGATGGGGTTGCTCGAGGACCCCTGGCCGCCGTTGACGAACGCGATGGTTCCGGTATAGGTCGCGGGGTTGGCGGGGTTCCCCTTCCCATACGCGCAATAGACCGCGTTCTGAGGGATGACGCCGTTGGCACCGAAGTTCCACCCTGTCGCCGAGGCGTAGGTGCAGTAGCTGGGGGTTCCGTTGGGGCCCGTGCAGCTCGACCCGCTGCAAGCCGGATATTGCTTGCTGTAGTCCAGAGGCCAGGTTGTGATCGGTGCCTCGGAGGTTGGTCCAGAGGTGAAGGTGTTGCCGCCTCCACCACTGCCGGTGTTGCAACCGCTTCCGTTTCCGTACGTGGTGGGCCCGAACTTCGATCCCCCGCCGCCCAGGGTGATCGAGCCGTTGCTGTGAACTCCGCCCTGGATGTTGTAACCGCCACCCTGGAAGGTGACGTCATCGGTGGAACAGGAGGTGTTCATCGCGAAGATCGCGTAGCAGCCGGTGCCGGGGCTCGAGCAGGCGGCCGACGACGTGGTCTCACCGGCGACTGCCGTCGCGCTGATGTTGGCCTTTGTGATTCCGAAGATCCGGCCGAAGTAGGCCGGGCTGGTGGAGCTGACCGTGACCTTGGCCTCGGTGTTGCCGGTGCCATAGGGCGCCGTCACGGTCACGGTCGCATTGGGGTAGTTGTAGGTCTTGGCATAGGTCTGGCCGTCGGTTTTCGAGGTTGTCCCTGACGGGTCGGTCGCAAGATCGCGCGCGGCGGCCAGCGCGCCGGCATCGGCGGCCGATTGGGCCTTGCGTTGCGCGGCATCGAAGGACCCGACGTCGATCGCCAGGGCGGCCATTCCGAGGAACACGGTCAGCATGATCGCCGTCAGCACGAGCACGACGCCGTTCTCGTCACGGGCACGGCGACGCCATCTGTTCACCATGGAGTTGGCATCGTCTGACTGGGTGCCCTAGGGCATCCGACGATGCGGCAGGAGTACCTGGACCAAGGTCTAGTCGTGGATGCTCGGACGAGGGCGATACGTGTCAAGACGTGTCGCGCCAGATCGACTTCTCGCGAGTCGGCCCCCGAGTGGTCCTCGGAGCCTGCATCGCCACCGTTGTCGCGCTGGCGGCGGTGCTGGCTCGCGTGGGCTCAGACGCTCAGTGGCTAGCGGCGCTCGGGCACGTGATCGTCGTCTCACACCGGGTGCCGGCCGGGTTGCCGTTCGCGGTCGCGCCAACCAGTCATTGGCCGAACTCGCTGGTGCTGGCCGAGCTCATCTTCGAGGGGCTGGAGTGGGGCTTTGGCGACCGGGGGCTCATGCTCGCTCAGCTGCTCGCCGTGACCGGAGCGCTGCTGCTGCTGGCCCGCGACGCTCGCAAGGGTGGCGCCGACGCGTTCGGGACCAGCGGGGCGCTGCTCCTGGCGGCGCTGGGATGTCTGCAGGCCCTGGCCATCGCCCGGGTGCAGATGTTCTCGCTGGTGCTCTTCCCGGCGCTGGTGTTGCTCCTGCGCGCCCAGACTCGGGCGCCGTCGCGCCGGCTCTGGCTGGCCGTGCCCCTCCTGGCGCTGTGGTCAAACCTCCACGGTGGGGCGCTGCTCGGATTGGGGCTCGTCCTCGCCTACCTCGTGTTCGAGCGCGGGCGCCGCGAGCCGTGGCTCGCCGTCGGGGTGGGCGCGGCGTCGATCCTCGCCCTCTCGCTCACGCCGGCCTTGGGTAGGACCCCGGCCTACTACGCCGGGCTGATGAGCAACGCCGCCGCCCAGCGCGGCCAGGGGCTGTGGGGACCGCTGTCGCTGAGCTCGCCGTTCGATCTGCTCCTGTTGGCGACGGCGATCCTGCTCGGGACCCGGATGTGGCGGGCACGGGCCTCGCTCTGGGAATGGTCGGTGGTCGCCGCGCTGGCCATCCTCACCGTGCACGCCGACCGCAACGGCGTCTGGCTGCTCTTCTTCCTCGTCGGGCCGGCAGCCCGGGCGCTCGCGCCCGTCCGCTCCCTGCAGCGCCTGGTCCCGATCGCCGGGGTGGCCGGGGCCGCGGTGATCGCCATCGCGCTCACGCGGGGGCCCGTGCCCACCGGGGCGAGCAGTTCGCTGGTGAACAGCGCCGTCGCCCTCGCCCATGGCTCCCCGGTCCTCGCCGATGGCACGATCGACGAGCAGGTGGCGTTGGCCGGCGGGCGGATCTGGGCCGGGGATCCGATCGACGCCTTCTCCCACAGCGTCCAGAACGCCTACCTGGACTGGATCTCCGGTGACCGGGACGGCGCCAGCGCGCTGGCCCCGGCCGTGCACGTCGTGCTCGTCTCCCGCGGCACCCAGACGCAGGAGCTGATGGCGCGGATGCCGGGGTTCGTGGCCGCCCAGAGCAGCGGTGACGCCGTCATCTACGAGCGTGAGGTGAACGGATGAGCGTCTACGGGGCGACCGACGAGCAGCTCCAGCTCGTCGCTCCCGGGGTATGGCAGCGGCTGGCGGTGCGGCTACGGGCGACGACGATGCCGGTGCGGGCATTCGTCGCCTCGCGGATCCTCGTCTTCGCCGCCGGGATGGCCGGAGTGCTCTTCGCCACCAAGCGCGATCCGGCCGCCGCCGCCGTCCATCTGCACACCCTCGGGCCGGTCGGCAATCTCTTGGCGGGATCGGTCGACCGCTTCGATGCCGACTGGTATGTCTGGGTCGCCAACCACGGCTTCTCCGGATCCAACGGCAGCCTCGCCTTCTTCCCGCTGTACCCGCTGCTGATGCGGGTCGGCTCGTTCGTTACCCGCTCAGAGGTGATCGCCGGAGCGGTGATCTCGGCGGCGTGCTTCATGGCCGCGCTCGTGATGCTCCACCGGCTCACCGAGCTCGAGCTCGGGCGCAAGCCGGCCGACGCCACGGTCCTGCTGCTCGCGTTCGCTCCACTGTCGTTCTTCTTCACCGCGGTTTACACGGAGTCGCTGTTCTTGATGCTCTCGGTCGCCACCGTGCTGGCGGCGCGCCGCGGCCACTGGCGGCTGGCCTGCGCGCTCGGGGCGCTGGCCACCCTGGCGCGCCCGACGGGGCTGATGCTGGTCGTGGCGCTCGGGGTGATGCGCATTCGCGAGCGCCGAGGAGTCGATCGTGGCCTGGCCTGGGTGCTCGCCCTGCCGGCGGCGTTGATCGCCTACCTGAGCGTGCTCGCGGCCAGCGGCTACTCGTTCATGGGGCCGTTTCAGGCCCAATCGCACTGGCATCGGTCGATGATCGGCCCGTTCTTGGGTGTGGTCGACGCGATTGGCTGGGCGGCCATCCGGCTGGGCCGGATCGCCCACGGGACGCCGTTCTACCACCCCAGCTACGAGGGGCCGTTCACGCTCGCCGGCCAGAGCCTCGTGCTCCTGGCGGTCCTGGTCATCGCCTGCCTGGCCCTCTACGGGTGTCGCCGGCTGCCGCTCGAGTACGGGGCGTATGCCGCCGCGGTCCTCCTGCTGGTCCTGTCGAGTCCGTGGTCGGGCCAGCCGCTCGAGTCCTTTGACCGCTTCACGCTGACGATCTTCCCGCTCTGGATGGCCGGTGGGGCCTGGCTGGCGCGCCGCCGGCTGGTGGTCCCGGTGCTCGCCGTCAGCTCAGTGCTGCTCGTCTTCTACACGGTGCAGTTCTCAAGCTTTGCCTTCCTAGGCTGACGGCGTCCGCTCAGCCTCCAGTGCGGCCAGCCGGGGGGCCAGGCGCCCGTGGCGGCGCCCGGTGTCGGGCGTGCGGGCGGCGCGGGTCACGACCTCTCGCGTGCCCACGATCACGGTGGCCAGGCGCGCCCGGGTGACCGCCGTGTAGAGCATCTCGCGGCGCAGGAAGAACGCCCCCGCCGCTGCATGGGCGACGATCACCGCGACCGGCAGCTCGATCCCCTGTCCCCGATGCACGGAGCACGCGTACGCCGGCGCCAGCCGATCGGCGTCCTCGGGCGCCAGCCGGAAGACCGCGTCCTCCGCAGCCAGGATCAGCGCCGCCGGCTCGTCCTCGCCACCGGGATCGGCGGGGGTGGGTGGGGCGGGTATTTCGTCGAGCAGTCGCAGGACGGTGCCGTTCATCAGCCCGAGCTCGTGCAGGTTGCGCCCGGTCATCATGAGCTTGTCGCCGATCCGGAGCCGTCCCCCGCGCACCGGCGCGCCGTCGGGGTTCAACGCGGCGCGCAGCGCGCGATTGAGGGCGTCAATGCCGAGCTCGCCGCGGTAGACCGGCGCGAACACCTGGATGTCGCGCACGGGATCGATCCCGTAGTGGCCCGGCAGCCGCTCGGCGACGAGTGACACGACCTCGTCCAGCGCGGCCCGCGGCGACGCCCGCTCGATCAGGAACAGGTCGCGGCGCATGCCGTCGCCGGGCGTGAACGTGGGGGACTCTCCGCGCCGAATGGCGTGGGCCCCCTGGACGATCATGCTGCCGGCCGCCTGGCGGAAGATGTGAGTCAGCCGCGTGACCGGGACGAGCTCCGAGGAGACCAGCTCGGCGAACGGCTTGCCCGCCCCGACCGGAGCCAGCTGGTCGGCGTCCCCGACGAGCACGACGTGGGTCTGGTCGCCGACGGCGCGCAGCAGAGTCACGAGCAGCTCCAGATTCGCCATCGAGGTCTCGTCGACGATCAGCAGGTCGCCGCTCAGCGGATCGTGCGCGTCGTGGGTCGGGCCCTCGCCCGGGATCCAGCCCAGCGCCGAGTGCACGGTCCGCGCCCGGACACCGCTGGCCTCGGACATGCGAACCGCCGCGCGGCCGGTGGGGGCGACGAGCAGCACCTTGGCGCCGCGCGCCGTCGCCCGGGCGGCGATCGTCCTGATCGAGGCGGTCTTGCCGGTGCCTGGACCGCCGGTGATCACCGACAGCCGGTGCGTGAAGGCGGCGGCGAGCGCCGTCCGCTGCTCGCCGGTCAGCGCATCGGGCTCGGCGAGCGCGGGCTCGCGC
>JBAPXO010000533.1:0-5592 GCA_049284255.1 Solirubrobacteraceae bacterium
GGCTGCAGACGCCGTTCCCGTCCGCCCGCTGCTGATCGCGCGGTACTACGTGCTGACCACGGCCTCGCTCGCGGCCGGACTGTGGGACTGGCTGGCCGCCGGGACCGATGCCGGCTGGGAGCCCGCCGCGGGGACGCGATGATCAAGCGCATCCTCGATCTGGTGATCGCGATCCCCGCGGTGCTGCTCACCGCCCCGGTCGTGGCGCTCGCCGTGCTGGCGATCCGGCTGGAGTCCCGCGGCCACCCGATCTACACCCAGACCCGGATCGGCAAGGACGGACGGCCGTTTGAGATCTACAAGCTGCGCACGATGGTCTCCGGCGCCGAGTTCCAGGGCGCCGGGCTGGCGATCGCCGCCGGGGACGCCCGCATCACTCGGGTCGGCAGCCTGCTGCGTCGCTACTCGCTCGACGAGCTCCCCAACCTGTGGAACGTCCTCAAGGGCGAGATGGCGATCGTCGGGCCGCGTCCCACGCTCGAGCACCAGGTGGAGCAATACACGCCGCGCCAGCGCGGCCGTCTCGCCGTCAAGCCCGGGATCACGGGATGGGCGCAGATCAACGGGCGGGCATCACTGCCCTGGCCGGAGCGCATCGAGCTTGATCTCTGGTACGTCGAGCATCGCAGCACGGCGCTTGACCTGAGGATCCTCTCGCGGACGGTCGGCCTCGTATTGAGCGGCAGCGGCATCTACAAGGGAGCGACGGGCGGATGGCAGCCCCCCACAGAGACGTAGCCGTCCTGCTCACCGGGGTCGGCAAGCGTTACACCCTGGTCTCGGCCTTCGCTGCGCACGCGACCACGATCGCCGCGGATCCCAACCCGCTGGCGCCCGCCCAGTACGCCGCTCATCACCGTCGGTCGGTGCCGCGCTTTGACGAGCCGGGCTACGTGCCCGCGCTCCAGATCCTGTGCGAGGAGTTCGGCGTCGGCGCCGTGGTGCCGCTGACCGACCTCGATCTCGAGATCCTCGGGCACGCCCGCGAGGAGGGCAAGCTCCCAGCTTTCGTTCCCGATGGGGAGATCGCCCGGCAGACCTTCGACAAGTACGAGACCCACCTGCTGCTGGAGTCTCGCGGCCTGCCATCGCCGCCGACCGTGCTCCCGGGAACGCCGCCGCCGAGCTACCCGGTGATGGTCAAGCCGCGCTGGGGCTCGGGCGCTCGTTCGATCTTCCACGCCGCTGACGAGCGCGAGGCCGCGTTCCTGGCCGACTACATCCGTGAGCCGGCGATGATCCAGCGCGCGATGCAGGGGCCGGAGTTTTCGATCGACTGCCTGTCAGACCTCGAAGGCCGGTGCCTGAACGCCATCCCTCGCACGATGCTCGAGTCGCGCGGCGGGGAGTCGATCAAGGGCACGGTGATCTACGACGGCGAGCTCGTCGACCTGGGACGCCGCGTGGTCGAGACGTTGGGCGTGCGCGGCCCCTGCACCGTCCAGGTCTTCCAGGACCCCGAGATCGGCATCGGGATCACCGACGTCAACACGCGCTTCGGGGGCGCGTGCCCGGCGCACCTGTACGCCGCGCTGCCCGGGCAAACCTACCCCGAGCTGATCGTCCGCCTGGCGCGCGGCGAGCAGATCGAGCCCCACCTCGGGGAGTTCAAGGCGGGCGTGACCTTCACCCGCTACTACTGGCAGCTCGAACTCGACGAGGAGCTCGAGCCCACCGGCCGGGACGTCGTCGATCCGCCCGGTCCGCCGCTCCCGCGCTAGCGCAGGGGCAGGCGGAACCCACCTAGGCCGGGAACTGCTCGAGAAACCAGCGCGCGTGCGCGAGCAGCCGCTCCGCGGTGTAGCTGGCGGGGTCGGTAAGGATCAGGCGCGCGTACTCGTCGGCGATCGTCGAGAGGATCCGTGCCGTCAGTTCGGCGTCGGGGCTCTCGTCCTCGGCCGGGAGGCCGGCAGCGACCGCCTCGGTGAGGCGCCTGAGCACACCGGCACGCCCGAGGACGATGCTCTGACGCAGGTTCTCGGGAGCGCCTTCGGGCGGCATGAGCACGAGGCGCCATGTATGGGGATAGTGCTCGACGGCGCGCAGATACGTTCCCAGGCTCTGGAGCAGAAGCTCGACGGGGTTGCCGGCGTTGAGCTGAACGAGCGCCGACTCGGAGACCTGGATGAGGGCGCGACCCATCTCGCGGGTGACGACTGCCTCGAGCAATCCCCGCAGATCGCCGAAGTGCTCGTAGACGATCGGGCGGGAGATCGCGGCTCGCTGAGCCACGGCCAGAATCGTCACTCCCTGAAACCCCCGCTCGGCGATCAGCTCGGCCGTGACATCGAGCAACTGCTCACGGCGTTCGTCCCCGGACATGCGGGACGAGACTTGATTGGCGGACTCCGTAACGGCTGGCCCTGCGGGCTCGAGCACCTGCGCCATCTTACGCAGGTATCGGTTACATTGCTGCAACTTACAGTCATGTAACGCGGAGGATGGGGAGGGAATAGATGGCGATTGGAGCTAGAGAGGCGAGGGTCGTCATCGTCGGTGCCGGCTTCTCGGGGATCGGGATGGCGATCGGTCTCCGGGAGCGAGGAGTCGAGGACTTCGTAGTTTTGGAGCGAGCCGGCGAAGTCGGCGGGACGTGGCAGTACAACACCTATCCGGGCTGCCGGTGCGATGTTCCTTCGCACCTGTACTCGTTCTCGTTTGCTCCCAACCCGGAGTGGTCACAGACCTATTCGCGCCAGCCGGAGATACGCGAGTACGTCCGTCGGGTGGTCGACGAGTACGGGATCCGGCCGCACATCCTCACCGACACCGAGGTCAAGGGCGCGGCCTGGTCAGAGGACAAGCAGCGCTGGGAGATCGAGACCAGTCAGGGGGACTTCTCGGCCGAGATCCTGATCACTGGGACCGGACCGCTGACCGAGCCCAAGCTGCCCGATGTGCCGGGCATGGAGACCTTCCGGGGCGAGGTCATGCACTCCGCGCGCTGGGACCACGATTACGAGCTGGCAGGCAAGCGCGTGGCTTCCATCGGAACCGGCGCTTCGGCGATTCAGTACGTGCCCGAGATCCAGAAGGAAGTCGACAAGCTCTACGTCTTCCAGCGGACCGCTCCCTGGGTGCTGCCCCACAGCAACCGCCCGATCACCGATTACGAGCGCACCGTCTACAGGCGCTTCCCGCGGGCGCAGCGGTTCGTGCGCAACGCCGTCTACGCCAGCCGGGAGTTACTCGTCCTGGGGTTCGTGAAGGATCCCCGGCTCATGCGCTTGCTTGAGAAGCTCGGCCGCGCCCATCGTGAAAAACAGATCTCGGATCCTGAGCTGCGCGCCAAGGTGACGCCGAAGTTCTCGCTGGGGTGCAAGCGGATCCTGCCCTCCAACGACTGGTACCAAGCGCTTCAGGAACCCAACGTCGAGCTCGTGACCGGGGCGCTGGCCGGCGTCCGTGAGAACTCCGTCGTCGACGAGCACGGAACCGAGCGAGACGTTGACGCGATCATCCTCGGAACCGGCTTTCACGTCGCTGATCCACCGGTCGGCGAGTTCGTGCGCGGCCGCGACGGGCGGCTGATGAGTGAGGTCTGGAACGGCCGTCCGCAGGCATACTTCGGCGCCAGCGTGCCCGGGTTTCCGAACTTCTTCCTGCTCCTGGGGCCCAACACCGGACTCGGGCACAGCTCGATGATCTACATGATCGAATCTCAGATCGAGCACGTCCTGGCGGCGGTCACGACGATGGACAGACTCGGCGCCCGCACGATCGAGGTCCGTCCGGAGGCTTACGAGGCGTTCAACCGCGACCTCGACGAGCGCCTGGCGGGGACGGTCTGGCAGGAGGCGTGCTCGACGTGGTACTTCGACGTCAGTGGGCGCAACGCCGCTCTGTGGCCGGACTGGACGTGGCGCTTCAGGCGTCGGGCAGCCCGCTTCGATCACGCGGCCTACGCGCTTGCCGCCGACAAGCCGACACCGGTGGCGGCATGACGAGGCGAGGGCGAGGGCACTAGCCGGCTCGCGCCTGACGGCTCGATGAAGGCGGCTCCAAGAGTCAACATGGTGGGGCGCGCGGCCGCGGCCGGCGCGCTGCTGATCGCCGTCCTGGCGATCGTGTTGATCGTGGTCGGCAACAGCCCGAGCTACAAGCTGCGCCTCCAGTTCCAAAACGCGAGTGGCCTGGTGCCCGGGAACGTCGTGCTCATGGGTCCGGCGCAGGTCGGGAGCGTCGACTCGATCGGGCTCACGCCTGACGGTGCCGCCCAGGTCACCATCACCGTGAACTCCGACGTCGCGCCGCTGCATCAGGGGACGGTGGCGCGGATCTACGAGGACTCGCTGTCGGGAATCGCCAGCAAGTACATCGAGTTGCAGCCCGCATCGCGCCAGGCGCCGACGATTCCAAGTGGGGGTGTGATCTCGGAGACCGATACCTACTCGAGCGTGAGCCTCGATGAGGTCTTCGACACCCTCAACCCGGCCACCCTGGGGGGTCTGCGGAACCTCATCCAAGGGGAGGCGGCATCGCTCAAGGGTCGCGGCCAGGAGGCCAACCAGGCGCTCAAGTACCTGGCTCCGGGGCTGCAGAGCACCAGCCAGGTCACCGCCCAGCTCACGCGAGACCAGCCGGAGTTCGATTCGCTGATAGCCAACGGCGCCCAGGCGATGCAGGCCCTGGCCTCCAAGAGCCAGCAGTTGACCGACCTGATCTCCAACACGAGTACCGCCACCGGGGCGATCGCCCGCCAGAGCCAGGCGCTGCAGGAGGCGCTGACCCTGCTGCCGGGCACGCTTCGCCGCTCGACGACCACCTTCGGCGGGCTCGACCGGACGCTCGACGCTCTGGATCCGCTGGTCGCGGCGTCCAAGCCCGCGGTGCGCCGGCTGCCCGAATTCGCCAATGCCCTGCACACCCTGATCGACGCTTCGATCCCGACCACCGCCGAGCTCGACGCACTGATCCACAACCCCAAGGGAACCGGAGACCTGATCTCGCTGGCCTCCGAGACGCCGTCGTTGGCGCGCATCGCCGGGCGCGCCTTCCCGGAGCTGGTGCACGAGTTCAACGCCTCGCAGGCCCAGCTGGACTACCTGCGTGAGTACGCCCCCGACGTCGTAGCCGCGCTCACCAACCTCGGGCAGGTCGGCGCCTACTACGACGCCAACGGCCACTATGTCCGCACCCAGCCCGACACCCTCCCGTTCACCATCAACAGCTCGAACCAGCTGACGATGCAGTTCCCCTCCCAGCGCTACCAGGGGCTGCACGCGGTCCATGACCGTTGCCCGGGTGCCGCTGTCCAGCCCACCCCCGACGGCTCGGCACCCGCTTCGGTGCCCGGGTGCTCGACGAGCTCGGTCCCCCCCGGCCCATGAGGCGCATCATCACCTTTATCGCCGTGCTGGTCGCCGCGGGCGGACTGTTCGTCGTGACCGCCGGCTTTACGAGCAAGAAGCGACCCGTCTACACCGTACGGGCGGTCTTCGACGACGCATCGTTCGCCGTCCCCGGCGAGGACGTGCGCATCGCCGGCGCCAACGTCGGCAGCATCCAGTCGCTCGGGGTGACCCAGAACAAGCGCGCCGCGGTCACGATCTCGATCGAGAACCGGGCGTTCGTCCCGTTTCATGCCAATGC
>JBAPXO010000534.1:0-3433 GCA_049284255.1 Solirubrobacteraceae bacterium
GCGTACTTCAAAGCCAACGACGCGAAGTTCGAGGCGTCGCTGAAGCCGTGGCTCGCGGCGATCTCGGGGTTCAAGGCGAAATACGACGGGACGCCGGTGGCGACAACCGAGCCCGTCGCCGACTACCTGCTGCAGGCGATGGGAATCGTGAACCTGACGCCGTTCAGCTTCCAGGCTCAGGTCATGAACGGGACCGACCCCTCCCCCCAGGGCGTCGCGGCCCAGGACTCCCTGTTCAGTGAGCACCGGGTCAAGGTGTTCGTCCACAACCAGCAGGTCACCGACGCTCTGACCGAGAGCTTCGTGTCCGCCGCCCAGAAGGCCGGGATTCCGGTCGTCGGGGTCTACGAGACGATGCCGACCCCGGGCTACACGTATCAGTCCTGGATGCTCGCCGAGACCGAGGCGCTGCGCCGGGCCGTGGCCGACAAGGTCTCGACGGCCAAGCTCTAGTCATGGTTGCCAACGCGCCAGAGGCCGACACCGACATCCTCCGCGTGGAGGACGTCAGCGTTTCGCTGTCGCGCCGGCCGATTCTCGACCAGGTCAGCTGCACGCTGCGCGCCGGCGAGTTCGCAGGCCTGATCGGCGCCAACGGCGCGGGCAAGACGACGCTGCTCAAGGCCATCCTGGGCTTGGTGGCGCCCAGCTCGGGCCGGATCCTGGTGGCCGGCCGGCCGCGGTCGCGGCGAAACCCGCTGATCGGGTACGTGCCCCAGAAGATCGAGCTGGATCCCGACGTGCCGCTGCGCGCCCGGGACCTCATCGGCCTGGGGATCGACGGTCATCGCTACGGGATGCCGATGCGCTCCGCGGAGCGCAATGCCCGAATCGAGGAGATGCTCACGGCGGTCAACGCGACGGCGTTCGCCGACGCCCGGGTGGGACTTCTGTCAGGAGGCGAGCAGCAACGGGTGATGATCGCCCATGCCCTGATCAGCCGTCCCCGGCTGCTGGCCCTCGACGAGCCGCTGGCCAACCTCGATCTGCGCAGCGCCCAGGAGGTCGTGGCGCTGCTGGCCCGGATCGCCGACGAGCACGGGGTCGCGGTGCTGCTCTCCGCCCATGACGTCAACCCGTTGCTGCCGGTGATGGACAAGGTCATCTACCTCGCCGCCGGCCGAGCGGCGAGCGGCCGGACCGATGAAGTGATTCGCACCGAGACCCTGAGCGAGCTCTACGGCCACCACGTGGATGTCATCCGCGTCCAGAACCGCGTGCTCGTGGTCGCCGGAGACCAGGAGCCGGCTGACGCGTGTCGGGTCCCCGACGCTCTGAGCGGGCTGGGCTAGCCGATGACCGGGCTGTCGGCGATATTCGCGCCTGGGTTCTTCTCCAACCCGGCGGTGCACACCGCCCTCGTCGTCGGCGGGGTCGTCGCCGTGGTCTCGGCAATCGTCGGCACGTTCACCGTGATGCGAGGACAGTCGTTCGCCGGTCATTCGCTGGCCGATGTCGGGACCGCCGGAGGCTCCGCGGCGTTCCTGGCCGGGGTACCCGCGCTGTATGGCTTCGTGGCCTTCAACGTCGGCGCCGCGGCGGTCATGGACCTGATCGGAATCCGCCGGCCCCGGGGGCGCGATCTGGCCACGGGGATTGTGCTCGGCGCCTCACTCGGATTGGCGGCGCTGTTTCTCTATGAGGACAGCGTCTCGACGAGCACCAGCAGCGCGACCGTCACCGTCCTCTTCGGCTCGATCTTCACCTTGAGCACCCCGGTGGCGGTCGTGGTCGGCGTCAGCGTCATCGCCGCCGGGCTCGTCGCCGTGCTCTACCGGCCACTTCTCCTCTCAACGGTGAGCCCCGACCTGGCCGCCGCGCGCGGGGTGCGGATCCGGCTCGTCGGTATCGGCTACCTGCTGGCCCTCGCTGTCGCCGTGTCACTGTCGGCGATCACGATCGGCGCGATCCTGTCGACCGCGCTGCTGATCGGACCGGCCGCAACCGCCCTGCGCCTGGCTCGGCGCACCGGTCTGGCGATGGCGCTGGCGGCGGTGATCGGAGTGATTGCGGTCTGGCTCGGGATCCTGCTCGCCTACGACAGTGCGACGTGGACCAGCGGCGGCCAGGGATGGCCGGTCAGCTTCTTCGTGGTCGCAGTGGTGTGGGCGTTCTACCTGCTCGCCCTCCTCGCCGGCACGCGCCGTGACCGCGGAGCCGGGTTCGCGCACGAGGGCTCGGCCTGATGTTCTCCGGATTCATGGTCAACGCCTGGGAGGCGGCGACGATCGTCGCCGTGGCCGCCGGCATAGTGGGGTTCTTCACCGTCACCCGCGGCGCGGCCTTCGCCGCTCACGCTTTGCCCAACGGAGCGTTCGCCGGCGCCGCCGGAGCCAGCCTGATCGGGGCCAACGTGCTCGTCGGGCTCGGCGTCTTCTCGGTGGCCGGTGCACTGGCGATCGCCGCTCTCGGCCGCCGCGCCCGCAACGACGTCGCCACCGCCCTGACGATCGTCCTGATGCTCGGATTGGGCGCCCTGTTCTTGTCGCAGACCACCGAGTACGCGCCGGTGATCTTCTCGCTGCTGTTTGGGGAGATCCTCGGCGTCGGCTCAAACCAACTGCTCCCGACGGCCGCGATCGCGGCGGCGTGCGTGGCCGCGATCCTGATCCTTTACCGGCCCCTGCTGCTGTCCTCGGTGCTGCCCGAAGCCGCCCAGGCACGCGGCATCAGCGCCCCGCGGATGGAGGTCGCCTTCCTCCTCGTAGTCGCGCTCGTGACCACCATGGCCGTACCCGTCGTCGGCTCGCTGCTGATCTTCAGCCTGCTCATCAGCCCGGCCGCAGCGGCTCGGGCGTTTACGAGCAGGCCGCTGCACGCCATCGGGCTCTCGGTCGTGATCGCCCTGGCCACTGTCTGGTCAGCCATCGCCGTCTCTTACCTAACTGACCTGCCGATCGGCTTTTTCGTGGGGACCATCGGCGCGCTCACCTACGCCCTGGGACAGGGCTGGAGCGCCTGGCAACGGCGCGTTATAGCAGTCGTCCCGATCGCCTCTTCGGACCCGGTCGCGTCCTAGAATCGGAGGAGCTTAATGACCACTGAGAACCACGACTGGGTGACCACCGCCGAGCGGGCCCTGTCGCACGCGGGCTACAAGCGCGGCGGCGCCCGCCGGGCCGTTCTCGACCTTCTCAATGAGCAGACATGCGCACTGTCAGCGCTCGAGATCGAGGACATCCTGCGCACCCGTGAGCGGCGTGCTTCGCGCGCCAGCATCTACCGGATCCTCGAAGAGCTCGCGCGCCTCGGAGCCGTGCAACGCGTCGACATCGGACAAGGCCTGGTCCGCTACGAAGCCGAGCGCGGTGACAACCATCATCACCACCACCTCGTCTGCGATCACTGCGGCGTCCTGTTGCCGTTCAGCGACGCCGAGCTCGAGCGCACCATCAAACGCCTCAGCCAGCGCGTCCCCCTCACGGTCTCAGAC
>JBAPXO010000535.1:0-6016 GCA_049284255.1 Solirubrobacteraceae bacterium
GGGCAGGGCCTCGGCCCGACCCGTGCGCCAAGCCGCGGGCACGCCGGTCGGCCAGCGGCCCGAGAGCAGGTAGGCGAGCGCCAGCAGCCAGTAGGACTGCACGACCGGCACCTGCAGGAGCGGGAACAGGACGAGCGCGCCGGCGAACATCCCGAGGTACCCAAGGAACCGGGTGAGCAGCCCCACCCGAAGCGAGTGCAGAGAGACGAGCACGAACCCGAGGGCCAACAGCAGCGAGGACACCAACGCGAGCAGCTGCAGCGTCAGGACGCCTGCGCCGCCGGCGATGTGGGAGGCCTCGCCGTAGGTCTGATGGCCGGTGGTGACGAACTTGTGGGCGTTGACGGCCGAGATCGCCTGGTAGACGATCCCGGCGACCGCCGCCAGCCCCCCGCCCACCATCGGGATGTACCGAATCCACCGCGATGCCGTCGGGTTGCGCGCCCGGGCACAGTCATAGAGATAGACCAGCGTCCACGCCGTCGCGACCGAGGCAAAGCCGTTGAGCACCGAGGAGACCAGATCGAGCGGGAAACGCTTGTTGATGTAGATGAGCTGGAGCGTCGCCTCGCTGACGCTGGACGTCGGCCCGAGGAAGGCCACGATCGAGGCGACGAGGACGAGTACCCCGGCGATCCCGGCGACCACCACCTGGCGGTTGCGCACGCGGGACTCGTGGAGCAGCTGCTCGTCCGGGTTCACGGGGTTCTGCGTGGTCGCTTCGGGGCTCATGGGCCGCCCTATGCTAGTGGGCCCCCGTGGCGCCCGCGCCCTGCTCCGCGCGTCCTTCTCGAAGGCACTCGCGACGCGTCGCTACCATTGAGGACATGGAAGGAAGCGGCTTCGGCGGATTGTTCGGTGACCCTGACGACCTGCAGCGCAAGCTCGGCGAGTTTGCGGAGCAGATGCAGGGCGCGCAGCGGCTCGCCTGGGCCGACAACGCGATCAAGCTGGCCGTCGATCTGACGATGGCGGCGATGAACCGCGTCAACATCCAGGGAACCACCGAGCAGCAGGCAGAGCAGCTGCGTTCCGTGATGGCCACGGTGTTTCCCGAGGCTGTCACCCTCGTGCGCGAGGCGCGCGAGGGGCTTCAGTAAGCCGCCGGCGCGGAGCTCAGGGCGCGTCGAGCGCCGCAAGCACGAGATCGTCGTGCTCCCCGGGCTTGACCTTGTGCAGCACGGCCTTGACCGTGCCGTCGGGAGCAATCACGAACGTCGTCCGCTCGTTGCCCATGTACTTGCGCCCGTACATGTTCTTCTCGACCCACACCCCATACTCCTCGGCAACCCTGTGGTCCTCGTCGGCAAGCAGGGGGAAGCCCAGGCCATACTTGAGGTCGAACTTCGACGTGGCCTTGACGGCGTCGGGGGATACCCCCAGGACGACGGCATCGGCGGCCGCGTAATCGCCGTGATGATCGCGAACACCGCAGGCCTGGGCAGTACATCCAGGGGTGTCGGCCTTGGGATAGAAGTAGAGGACGACGTTCCGGCCGCGCAGACTCGAGAGCGTCACCTCGTCCCCGTTCTGGTTACGGAGGGTGAAGTCGGGTGCGGGATCGCCGGGTTCTGGGGCCACGCCAGAAACCCTACTTCAGCAGCCTGGAGAGTCGGCGGTCCTTGAGGAGCTTGCCGTCGGTCTGGCAAGTCGGGCAGTAACACATCACGTAGTCCTCATAGAAGACCGCCTCCAGGGTGTCACCGCAGCGCCAGCAGGGCTTGCCGTTCTGTCGGTGGACCATGAGCGGCATCGGGAGCTTGTCGGGGATCGGCAGCTGCAGGTGCTCCTCGTAATGGGCGAGAGCTCGCCCCAGCTGCTCCACGATCGCGGCGCGCAGGGCCTCGGTCTCCTCCTCAGTGAGCTCGGAGCCGCGCTTGAACGGCGAGAGCTTGGCGGAGTGGAGGATCTCGTCGACCCACGAGCGTCCGATCCCGGCGATCACCCGCTGGTCGCGCAGCAGCCCGTGCAGCGGCCGGGGGGCGTGCAGCAGGGCGCCTAGATCGGCCGGTGGGTTGGGATAGGCCTCGGGTCCGAGCGTGGCCAGCGTTTCCTCCTGAGCCAGGTCGTCGACGGTGAGCAGCTTGACCCAGGCCGCCTGCTTGGTCCCGAACTCCCGCAAGCGCAGCTCCCGGCCGTCGACGAGGCCGAGCAGGAAGCGTGAGGTGCGATCGCGCAGCGCGGCCGGAGTGTCAAAGAGCTGCAAGCGACCCGCGGACATGAGGTGGATCAGAAGCGTGAGATCACCTGAGAAGCCGATCTCAAACAGCTTCCCGCGCCGGGCCACCCCCGTCACGGTCTCGCCCTCGATCGCGCTCAGCGGCGGGTCGAATGTGCGCAGCGCGTTGATCCCCGGGGCGCGCGCCGATTGCACCTCGGCGCCGGTGATGGCGTCGCCGATCAGGCGGGCAGTGATCTCTACCTCAGGTAGCTCAGGCATCTCTCAATACAAGGCTAGTGACCGCATGGCAAGCATCCCGACACCTGGTGGGAGTGACCAGGTAGTGACTGATGTGTGAATTGTTCGGGCGCCTTCAGGATCGCTTTACGCAGCGGATGAAGACTGCGGGCCATGAGCGACCTACTAGCGATTTTCGGGCCTCCGGAGACCGACGCGGAGGTGCTCGGCGAGATCTCGCGACTGCATCCCAGCCGAGTCACCGTGCTCGTAGAGGACGTCGACGTCGGCTGGGCCTACGACGACTCACCTTCTGGCGCCCGCCTGCGCGAGCGTCTCGCCTCGCTGCTGACGGCGATCGAGACGGGCACCGGTGCCAGCGTGGCGGGGTTTGCCGGCCATCGTGACCAGCTCCGTGGCTGGCGCTTTGACCGTGAGGTCTCGGGGCACGCCCCGGTCCCTGCCTGACCTGACCCACCCCCGCCCTGACCTGACCCAGCCCCGCCTCACCTGACCCGGCCCTTTCTCCGGCGCGCGGGCCGGTAGGCTCCGCCGTCAGCATGAGCGTCTCGCTCGCCCCAGACGACATCGTCCAGACCCACGCGCAGGGTCAGGCCAACGAGCGCGAGCCGCTGCTCGTGATCGAGCCGCTGCGCGAGTTTCTGGTCGCCAACGGCCTCGCCGCTCCCGAGGATCTCGAGGCCGGGTACCTGGGTAACGGGCACTCGTGTGTGACCTTCGGGCTCTCAACCGGAGTCGTACTGCGCCGACCACCGCGGGGACCGCTACCTCCCAGCGCCCACGACGTCCTGCGCGAGGCACGCCTGCTCAAGGCGCTCGAGCCGACGATCGTGCGCACTCCCCGGGTGCTGGCCGTCTGCCCCGACGAGTCGGTGATCGGAGCGCCCTTCTACGTGATGGAGCGCGTCGAAGGCGACGTGATCACCGGCGAGCTCCCACCCGGCCTCGACGACGTGGAGCAGCGCGGCCGGATCGCCGACGAGCTGATCGACGCTCTCGTGGAGCTCCACGGCGTCGACTGGACGACCCTCGGTCTGGAGGGCTTCGGTAAGCCCACGGGATATCTGGAGCGCCAGCTGCGCCGCTTCACCGGTCTCTGGGACCACAACAAGACGCGCGAGATCGGCGCCGTCGAGGAGGTCGGGCAGTGGCTGGCCGCCAACATGCCGCAGTCGCCGCCGGCGACGATCGTGCATGGCGACTACCGCCTGGGCAACACCATGTTCGCTCACGGCGCGCCCGCCCGCCTGGTGGCGATCTTCGACTGGGAGATGGCAACGATCGGCGACCCGCTCGCCGACATCGGCTACACGTTGATCCAGTGGGTCCAGGAGGGCGACCCGACGACGAAGTTCACGCTGCAGAGCGTGACGGCCCTGCCTGGCTTTCCCACCCGTCAAGAACTGGTGACCCGCTACGAGGAGCGCTCGGGGCGCTCGATGCAGGCGCTCGACTGGTACGTGACGCTCGCCCTGTGGAAGGCCGTGGTGTTCATGGAGGGCAACTACAAGCGCGCGATCGCCGGAACGACCGACGACCCCTACCTGAAGACCTTCGGGGAGGGTGTTGTCGAGCTCGCCCAGCGCGCCCTGGACGTCACCCGCAACGGGTTCTAGCCGCTCGCCCGTGGGAACCGACACTCCTCGCCATCGCGGCCTGCTGGTCGACTGGGGCGGCGTGATGACGTCGAACCTCTTTGAGTCCTTCAGCGCCTTCTGCGAGCAGAACGGACTCTCTTCCGATGAGGTGGGCAGACGTTTCCGTCACGACCCTGAGAGCCGGCAGCTGCTGATCGATCTTGAGACGGGCAACCTCGACGAGACGGAGTTCGAGCCGAGGTTCGCTGCTCTCCTGGGTGTGCCCGCCGAGGGACTGATCGACCGGCTGTTCGCGGGCGGGGTGGCCGACGACGCCATGCAGAGCGCCGTCCGCCAGGCCCGAGCGGCCGGGATCCGCACCGGGCTGATCTCCAACTCCTGGGGCACGCGGCGCTATGACCGCACGCTGCTCGCCGAGCTCTTCGACGGTGTCGTGATCTCAGGCGAGGTTGGGATTCGCAAGCCGACTCCCGAGATCTACGAGCTCGGCGCCCGCGCCATCGACGTGCCCCCCAGCGAGTGCGTGTTTGTCGACGACTTGACCTTCAACCTCCCGCCCGCGGCCGAGCTCGGAATGACGACCGTCCACCACGTCGATTCCGCGCAGACGATCTCAGAGCTCGAGCGGTTACTGGCCGTGAAGTTGCGATGAGCCGGTCGGCAGGGCTGGTCGCCACCCTGGCCGCGACCGTGGCCGCCGGGCTGGTGGTCTCGGCGTGCGGATCGACCGCACTCTCAGCCAGTCAGCTGCGGAGCTTCGCCACGCGAAGCTGCGATCAGGCCCGCAAGCGCACCGACGAGATTCCGACACCGGTGACGCCCGACGGAGGCGCGAGTTTCCTGAGCCGCGGAGTCGCCGCTCTGGAGCCCGAGCAGAAGACGCTCGCGAGCCTGCAGCCGCCCCAGACTCTTCGGACCGACTACAACGCCGCGGTAAGCGCCTCAGGTCAGGAGCTCGCGGCTCTGCGCTTGACCCTGGCACGGCTCCGCGGCGGGGCTGATCCCGTGACCTCAATCAAGGACCTGCAGCGCCGGCTGACCCCGCTTGAGCGGCGCGCGGACACCGCCTGGCATGCCCTGGACGTACCGGGGTGCGCGGTCCGCTGACGGATTCGCCGGTGCCCTGAACGACGCCGGCCCGGTCGGCGACGCGATGCCACCGACCGGGCCGAGAAGCGGCGCCGTAGGACGTGGCCGACTACTTGAGCTTGAGCTTGTCGGTGCAGGAGATGTGGATACCGTCAGCGCTCGAGCACTTCATCGTGCCGGTTCCGGTGTCGCCCTTATAGGCACCCGAACCGCCCTTGACCTTCATCGTCCCCATCCAGTTCGTCTGCGTGAAGGTGGTCGTGGTGTTCGTGGCGCTGGTGTTCAGGTCGCCCGCCTGCGGGGTCAGGTCATAGGTTCCGTGCACCGTTCCCGCGCCGAAATACATCGTGAACTTGGCCAGCGTGTCGCCGCTGAGGGGAACGTTGAACGAGTCGCTCTCAACGCCTCCGCCCAGAGGACCGCCACAGTGGGCGGTGCCGTAGTCGGCACCCTTCGCAACCGGGGGCAACACATTGGTGTCCCCGTTGGCAACGGCGATGGTGGTCTTAGTCGAACACTTCACCGTGTGGCCAGCCGTCTTGGTTGACTTGCTCTTGGCGCTGGCCGTGGTCGCGTTTCCAGCCAGTAACGCCAGTGGGCCCACGCTGAGCGCGATGCCCACCAGGCAGATACGACGTTTCACAGCTACCTCCGAGTTCTCGAATTAGAAGCAAACATCCGGCGGCCGAGGGACCGACGGCTACGTCGCGCGTCGCGCTCCGACCCGGTCTAATCGCGACCTGGCCGGAGCACGGCGAGCATCAGCTGGTCGCCAAAATCAGCGGATCCGGTTGGCCGCGGCTTCGTCGGCCCGCTTGATGTTCTTCGGGAGCGGCACGAAGTCGAGCGCCGGACCGAACGACTGGCCGGGGCCGAGGTCGTACTTCACGAACTGCTGGAGCAGTGCGCC
>JBAPXO010000536.1:0-1995 GCA_049284255.1 Solirubrobacteraceae bacterium
GCTGTGAGCAGCGCCTCGAACGCCGAGGGTGTTTGCCTGGCCGATGCCCAGCTACCTGGCGGGCCCGCGGGTTCGAACCCCTACTAGTGGACCAGCCCACGCACGCAAACGGGTGGAGCCCCCTAGAGACCCGCCGCCAGGTGGTAGTAGACCTGGTTCCAGCGCAGCTCGTCGGCGAACCGGGCAGCTGTGGTCTGCGCGTCGATCACGACGAGCTCGATCCCGGCCATCTGGGCGAGGTCTCGAAGCGCCTCAACGCCGAGCGCCATCGTGAACACGCTGTGGTGAGAGCCGCCCGCCATCAGCCACGCCTCGGCGGCGGTGCTCAGCTCCGGCTCGGGACGCCACACGGCGCGGGCCACCGGCAGCCTGGCCAGCTCCTCGTCGGGGTCGACGACGTCAACCTGATTGGCGATCATCCGCAGCCGGCCGCCGAGGTCGATCAGGCACACGACCACCGCCGGACCGGGAGGCGCGGTGAACACGAGTCTGACCGGGTCCTCGCGGCCGCCGATGGCGAGTGGATGGATCTCGCACGTGGGACGAGCGGCGGCGATCGACGGGCAGACTTCGAGCATGTGGGCCCCCAGGGCCTTGGCGCCCCCGGGACCGAGGTGGTAGAGGTAGTCCTCCATGAATGAGGTGCCGCCGTCCAGGCCGGCGGCCATCACCTTCATCATCCGCAGCAGGGCGGCGGTCTTCCAATCACCCTCGGCGCCGAAGCCGAACCCGTCGGCCATCAGCCGCTGGACGGCGATCCCCGGGAGCTGGCGCAGCGCGCCGAGATCTTCAAACGTATCTGTGAACGCGTCGGCGCCGATCTCCCCGAGCAGCGCGCGCAGCCCAGCTTCGATCCGCGCCGCCTCGACCAACGACTCCCGTCGGCGGCCGCCGGTACGGAGGTCGCCGGACATCTCGTAGCACGCGTCGTAGTCGGCCACGAGCTCGTCGACGGCGCTCGGGGGCGCCTGGGCGACTGCCAGTGACAGGGCGTCGACGCCGTACCCGTTGACGGTCACCCCCAGGGCGATCTGGGCGCCCACCTTGTCGCCCTCTGTGACCGCGACGTCGCGCATGTTGTCGCCGAAGCGCGCCACGCGCAGCTTCTGACCCTCGCGCCGGCCGGCCGCCGCTCTCGTCCAGGTCCCGATCCGGCTCTGGACGTCGGGATCGGCCCAATGGCCGACGACCGTCTTGCGCGCGATGCCCATCCGGCTCTCGATGTAGCCGAACTCGCGGTCGCCGTGAGCCGACTGGTTGAGGTTCATGTAGTCCATGTCGATCTCGCCCCACGGCAGATCGCGATCAAACTGCGTGTGCAGGTGGAGCAGCGGCTTGCGCAGCACACTCAGCCCCGAGATCCACATCCGCGCAGGGGAGAAGGTGTGCATCCAGGCGATCACCCCCAGGCACCGGTCGTCGGTTCCAGCGTCGATCAGCGTCCGGCGGATCTCATCGGCACCGGTCAGCGGTGGGCGGGCGACGACCTGGGCCGGGATCGCGGGACTGTCCTGCAGGGCCGCGGTGATCCGGCGCGCATGCTCCTCGACAGCGGTGAGCACCTCCTCGCCGTAGAGGTGCTGGCTGCCGGTGAGAAACCACACCTCCGTTCCTTGCAGGAGGTTCACGTCGGCTACTGGCCGTAGTAGGCGTCGGCGCCGTGCTTGCGCTCGAAATGCTTGTCGCGAATCACCGCGTCCAAAGGCCCGGCCTGCGCATTGAGGAGTGTGGCCAGCAGAGCGAGCCGGGCGACCTCCTCGAGCGTCACGGCGGCCTCAACGGCCTTGGCGGCATCGCTGCCCCAGCAGAATGGGCCGTGCCCGCGGATCAGGATGCACGGGATCTCGTCGTGGCGGTCGCCGATCGCCTCCACGATGATTGCCCCCGTGGCCCCCTCGTAGTCCTCGTCCACCTCCTCGGCGGTGAGCGACCGGGTGAGCGGAACTGCGTCCGCCATCAGGTCAGCGTGGGTCGTTCCCAGCAACGGGATCTCGC
>JBAPXO010000537.1:0-3527 GCA_049284255.1 Solirubrobacteraceae bacterium
TCGTTCTGATCGACGGCGGCTCCGGAGAGGTGCTGGGGTCGATCGAGGCCGGGCGAGCGTACTCGACCGTCCACGAAGGCGCCGTGTATCTGCACATGGGGCGCTCCTACCTCGTCAACGAGCTCGACCTCGGGTCGCGGCGGGCGCTGCTCGAGCGCTTCGACGGCAACTACTTCACCCAGACCAAGCGCGAGAGCATGACCTACATCGAGCGCTTGGGCGAGCGACGGATGACGCGCGGCGTGACCCTGTCGTTTGGCTCGGTTGTCTACTCCGAGACTGTGCTCGGCTACCAGCGCAAGGGTCTGCAGGACCATGAGGTGATCGACTTCCAGACCGTCGACCTCCCGACGATCGAGTTCCCCACGCGCGCGCTGTGGTACGAGCTCGACGAGCTCATCGATTCCGAGCCCTTCCCGCCGGCGGCGCTGCTCGGCGCCCTGCACGCGCTCGAGCATGGGCAGATCGCGGTGCTGCCGCTGATCGCGATGTGCGACCGCTGGGACATCGGCGGTCTGTCGACCAACGCCCACCCCCAGACCGGCGGCCCGACGATCTTCATCTACGACGGCCACCCGGGCGGGGTGGGACTCACGCGCCGGGGATTTGACCAGTTCGAGCGGCTCGTGACAGACGCCCAGCGCCTGATCGGCGAGTGCCCGTGTCGGTCGGGGTGCCCGTCGTGCGTGCAGTCGCCCAAGTGCGGCAACCTCAACGAGCCGCTGTCCAAGCGGGGTGCGCTCGAGCTTCTGCACCGGATGACGGTCACAGGATCTAAACGAGACCGGATCGCCGCCGCCTGAGAATGGGTTATCGCCATGGCGAGTGATCAGCGGTCCGCGGCCGCGTCCCGATCCGATTGGTCGGCCGAGCCGTCAGGTCCGAGCGCGCTCGAGCAGGTGACCCAGCGCCGGCCGGTTACCCCGGACGCCCGCTTTCAGGCCCTGCCCGCGCCGGTCGGAGAGCCGCCCTACCGCCGGGCGCTCGCCGATGTGCTCGGACCCGACGCGATGCGCGCGATCGCCGCCGACGGTGCACTTCGCTTTCACGCCGTCGGCGACACCGGCGGTGACGTCGATCCCCGGCCCCAGCGGCGAGTGGCCGCGGCGATGGCGCGCGAACTCTCAGAAGAGCTCCCGGTGCGCTTCTTCTATCACCTGGGGGACGTCGTCTACCCCCACGGCGAGGAGGTCAATTACCGGTCACAGTTCTTCGGCGCCTACGGCGAGTACGGAGCGCCGATCTTCGCGGTCCCTGGCAATCACGACGCCGAACCGGGAGCCGACGCCCTGCGCCTTGAGCCGTTCGTCAAGGCGTTCTGCTCGCCGACGCCGACGCCGCCGCTGCACGATGCCGCCGCGCACCCGCGTCCCGCCTCTGCGCAGCCGAACGTCTTCTGGACGCTCGTCCACGAGTGGGTCTGGATCGTCGGGCTGTGGGCAAACGTTCCCGAGGGCGGCCAGTTCGCCGACGATCAGCTGGACTGGCTGGTGGGCGAGCTGCGGGACGCCCCCGCCGACGCCAGCGTGATCCTCGCCGTCCACCAGCCGGTGTTCTCAGCCGACGTAACCCACGGGTCCAACACCGCCCTCGCGGATGCGCTGGATGAGTGCTTTGCCCGGGCCGGTCGCGACGCCGACGCGGTGTTCTGCGGGCACGCCCATTGTTACCAGCGCTTTGCCCGGCAAGGGGCGCGCACGGTCCCCTACGTGGTGGCCGGGGCCGGCGGCTTTCACGAGCTCCACGCTCTGGGCTACGGCGTGGGCGAGCTCCCGGCGGCCTTTCCGGGACTCGACGGGGTCACGCTCGAGGCCTACCAGGACACCGCGCACGGCTTCATGACTGTGACCGTCACCCCGGCCGGAGCCGACGTCGTCTACACCGCGGTCACCGAGAGCTCGGTGACTCACGACGATTCATTTCGAATTAGGGGGTAGCCCCGGGTTTGATGTTGACGGTGGCATTCCCCGTCAGCCCGCTGGTGGTCGCGCTCATCGACCCGACCACCGCGCCCAGGTGCCCGAACACCTGCGCTTCAGCCGGATTGGGAGAGTGCTTGAGTGCGAGCTTCAGAAGCTCCGCCAGCGCCAGCTGGAAGACGGCCGAGCCGGAGGCGCCCGGCGCGGAGGTGGTCGGAGCCTTGGCGTAGGCGCGCACCTGAGCCGGCGGCGCCTTGCCGATCACGAGCTCGTCGCCGATCACGCCGTAGGTGAGCGTCTGAGCCGGCTCTTTGACTGAGTACAGGCCCCCGCCGAGGCTGGTGACGTGGGTGCCCGGCTTGAAGACGTCCCCGGGCGCCTTGGCGAGCTTGGCCACCATCGCCGCCGCCGAGGTCGGATCGCTGACCTGAGCGCGGGCGATCGTGGTCCGGGTATTGCTCTGCACCGCCAGATCACCGGTCAGCATCGCCGTCAGCGCGCTGAGGTCAAAGCCCGTCTGACGCTTGAGCTTGGCCTCGTGGGCGAGGAACTTCGAGTAGGCGGTGGGGTCCGTGGTCTTCTCGGCGGCTTCGGCGAAGGCGATCGTCTGCGCAGGGTCTCGCAGCCCGGCGAGGATCGGCAGACCTCCGGCCAGATTGGGCGGCGTCGATCCACTGGCGATGGGAAGCTGGCTGGCCGACAGCGACTTGCCGCTGGTGTCGACGTGAAAATGAACGGCGGAACTGCCCTTGCTGGCAGTGATCGAGGCGCCATATCCCTTGATTGCCGCCACCCAGGGCACCGCGCGGGCCTTGGCCGCCGATGGCATGGAAAGGACGTTGGTGAGAGAGCCGAAGACCTGAATCAGGGCGTTCTTACCGATCCCGGTTGTCGCCGTCTGATAATCGGAGGTATTGAAGCCCTGGTGGTTGTCGTGGCGGTCGAGCGCCTGCTCGATGTTTGAGAGCGACTGCGAGAACAGGAGAGTGGCGCCCTGGGTGGCGAGCGCCGCCGAGCCCGCGGTGTAGAGCGTGGCTCCGTCGTGGGTGCCCGCCGGCCGCAGCCCGAGGCGCAGCTTGGTGATCAAAGCGTCGAGCTTGGCCTGGCTTTTGGTCACCCAGGCGACGACGAAGGGCGGATTGGAGCCGGTGAGCGTCGTCCCCACGAAGCCGAGCGCGAGCGGGTTGCCGAACAGCGGCCGGATATCCGTGTTGTAGTCAAAGCCGAGCTGGCTCAGGCGTGAGTACAGCTCGCTTTTGACAGCTGCGAGGCTCGGGACGTTCTGCATCGCGGTCTGTCCGCCCTTGACGAACTGGGAATTGGGGTTCGTGATCAAGGTGAGCACGAGCGGCGAGGACGCCGGGAGGTAGGACAGAGCCTGCACCGTCGGGGTGGGGGCCGCAGGCTTCTTCGGGCTCGAGCTGCCGCAGGCGGACACCGCGAGCACGGCCACGACGGCCGATACCGCAAAAAGTAGGCGACGCACAGGCACAGCCTAACCGCGTCCGCCCGCCCCTTCCAGTTCCTGGTTATCTCCTTCGGGCGCAGCGGACAGTCGCTAGCATCGCGCGGCCAAGGCGAGATAGCTCAGTTGGTAGAGCACACGAC
>JBAPXO010000538.1:0-1664 GCA_049284255.1 Solirubrobacteraceae bacterium
AGCTCAGAGCCCTCCCTCCTCGGCCGCACGATCGCGTTCCGGCCGCTAGGCTGACGTGCGGACCGCTCCCTACTCGGTCTCCGTCGTGAGGCCGGGAGTGTTCTGCCCGCCAGGCACGACACAAGTAAGTCCTGGGGCTCGTAAGTAGTCAGGGGGAGCGCGATCTGCAGCGACGAGCGGGCCACCGGCCCGCTCGTTCTGCGTCCGGGTAGGCTGCAGCCCATGAGCGACGATCACCTGTTCTGCGTAGTCGAGATCCCCAAGGGGAGTCGCAACAAGTACGAGTACGACCCCGAGCTCGGGTCGATCAAGCTCGAGCGCTTCGTCTCCGCTTCGGTCATCTATCCCACCGACTACGGCTTCATCCCGGAGAGCCTGGGGCTCGACGGCGACGAGCTCGACGTGCTCGTGTGCGTGTCGGAGCCGACCTTCCCCGGCTGCTACATCGAGGTCCGGCCGATTGGGCTCTTCCGGATGTCAGACGAAAACGGCCCGGACGACAAGGTGGTGTGCGTCCCGCTCAACGACCCCAACTGGAACGTGTATGACCAGGTCGAGGACCTTCCGGTGCAGCTGCGCGAGGAGATCCTCCACTTCTTCACCGTCTACAAGGACCTCGATCCCGACCGCCACGCCGAGCCCACCGGCTGGGCGGATCGCGACGCCGCGCTCAAGGAGATCGCCGAGGCGCGCGAGCGTCATCGAGCGCAAGGGCAGTGACGCCGAGCCCGTGGGACGCGGGCACGATCTCGCTGGTCACGAGGCCGTGCTCATGCGTCAGCTCGTCGACGATCGGCCACCACCGGGCGACCGCCGCCGGCGTGTCGATCACGATCACCGAGACCGGAGCGCGGCGACGTAGCGACCAGACGCGATCCGCGGCCGGCTCGCGGTCGCCGTAGAAGCCCCGCACCCCGCGCAGGGCGGTCGCGCCCGCGGCCCCGGCCTCACGCAGCCGTCGCACCAGCTCGACGTGAACCGGCTCGCCGTCGTGCATCGCCTGCTCCTCGACGTGGACGGTGAGCTTCTGCCAGCTCGGGAGCCCCGAGTCATCGGGAGCGAGATGGGTCAGGGGTTCGGTGATCGGTGCCCCGGCGAGCTTGCAGATCCGGACCTTCTCGACCGTCACCACGGGGTTCTCGAGCAGCGCGGTGATCTCGGGGAGCACGGGCTCGAGCGATTCCCAGGCGCCGATCGCGAGCAGCATCAGCGGAACCTGCGCATTGCGGGCAAAGAAACGCCCTCGCCGGCGTTCCCCGTGAAGCATGCCGTCGACCGCCAGGAGCACGGCGGCGCCGAGCACCCCGGCCTCGGCCAGCCGGGCCACGGCCCGGACGTAACCCGAGTTGCCGTCGGCCCGGACGCCGCGGCCACCGTAGACGGTCAGCTTTACCGGTGATCCCGGCTCTCCGGGCGGCTTGAGTGCAGGCAGACCGTCGCCTCCGGCGAGCGTCGCGCGCTCAAGGCTGATCAGGCCGCCGGCGGCAAGCTCGAGGACCTCGGGCAGCGCGCCTTCGATCCGTTCCCGGGTGTCGATGGCGATCGAGACGGCGGGCAGGTTCTCGGACATGGTGAGCAGCCGGTCGGTATGGAGATGATGGCTCGGCCCGAAGCCGTCGATTCCGCGCAGGAGCACGCTGGTGTGAATTCGATGACGGTGATAC
>JBAPXO010000539.1:0-4459 GCA_049284255.1 Solirubrobacteraceae bacterium
CCACTACGTCGATCGGCTCCTGGCCCAGCTCGAGGCCAAGGCCGGCCTGGATCGCCCGATCCTCGTCCACGCGCTGCTGGAGACCGGGCTGGGCATGATCAACGTCGAGGCGATCGCCGCAGCCAGCCCGCGCATGCAGGGGATGAGTTTTGGCCCCGCCGACCTCGCCGCCTCGCGGCGCATGAAGACGACGCGTGTCGGCGGCGGCCACCCGGGCTATCGCGTGATCGAGGATCCCGACCCCGACGACCCCGAGGCGCCGCGCCCGACCGCGCAGCAGGATCCGTGGCACTACTCGATCGCGCGCATGGTCGACGCCTGTACGTCGGCCGGGATTCTCCCCTTCTACGGCCCCTACGGCGACATCCGGGACGTCCAGGGCTGTGAGGCCCAGTTCCGGGCGGCCTTCCTGCTGGGATGCGTGGGCGCCTGGTCGCTGCATCCGGTGCAGATCGAGATCGCCAAGAAGGTATTCAGCCCACCCGCCGAGGAGGTGCTGTTCGCCAAGAAGGTGCTGGAGGCGATCCCCGACGGCCGCGGCGTGCACATGATCGACGGCAAGATGCAGGACGACGCGACCTGGAAGCAGTGCAAGGTCATGGTCGAGCTCGCCGAGATGCTCGCCGAGAAGGACCCAGATCTCGCCGAGGCCTACGGGTTCGTCCCGGCCTCGGCGTAGCCTCCCGGGCGATGCGCATATCCGCCAAAGCCGACTACGCCGTCCGGGCCGTGGTAGAGCTCGCCGCCGCCGACGGCGAAAAGCCGGTCAAGGCCGAGCGGATCGCCACCGCGCAGGGAATACCGCTCAACTTCCTGGAGAATATTCTCGGCGAGCTTCGTCACGCTGGTCTGGTTCGGAGTCACCGGGGAGCCGAGGGTGGCTTCCGAATCGCCAAGCCGGCCGATGAGATCACTGTCGCCGACGTGATCCGGGCGGTCGAGGGTCCCCTGGCGAGCGTTCGCGGCGGTCCCCCGGAGGACGCCGAGTATGCCGGGGCCGCGACCGCTCTCCCGCGGGTGTGGATCGCCGTCCGCGTCAACCTGCGCCGGGTCGTCGAGCAGGTGACGATCGCCGACATCGCCGCCGACAAGATCCCCGCCTCGGTGAACAAGCTCACCGACGACCCGGGCGCCTGGATCACCCGCTGACGGCCCTCCGCCTGCCTGGCGCTCCTACGCGCGCACGCAGACGCCTCTAGAGCGCCGCGGAGGAGGCGGCGGCGCCCACCGCAGCTGAGCTAGGCGCGCGGCTGACCTCGCCGCGCAACGCCTCGTCGACCGGCACCCCGTCGGGCGGCCGGACGTAAACGATGTCACCGTCTGCGACCTCGAGCTCCTCGGCCTGGGCCCGGGTGAGCTGGACGCTGGCCTCCGAGCGGTCGGGGAGCGTCAGCAACAGGCGCACCTCGAAGCCGAGGTGCAGAACCCGGCGCACCATGGCCTCGATCCAGCCGTCCTGGCGGGTGAGCGAGATCGAGAAGTCGTGCGGGCGGACCAGGCGCCCCCCCAGCCGGCTCACCGGACCCACGAAGCCCATCACGAACTCGGTGGCAGGCTTGTCGTAGATCTCGCGCGGCGGCCCCACCTGCTCGATCGCCCCCGAGCTCATGACCGCGATCCGGTCGGCGACCTCCATCGCCTCCTCCTGATCATGGGTGACCAGCACGGTGGTCGTCCCCTCCTCGTCGTGCAGGCGCCTCAACCAGGCGCGCAGCTCGGCGCGGACAATCGCGTCGAGTGCCCCGAAGGGCTCATCCAGGAGCAACACCTTGGGCTGAACGGCGAGCGCGCGAGCCAGCGCCATGCGCTGGCGCTGACCGCCTGACAGCTGCGAGGGACGCTGTCCCGCCCACTTCGTCAGCCCGACGAGCTCCAACAGCTCGTCGACGCGCGAACGGACCTCGGCCTTAGGACGCTTGCGGATCTTCAGCCCGAAGGCGACGTTCTCGCGGACGCTCATGTGGGTGAACGCGGCGTAGTGCTGGAAGACGAAGCCGATCCCGCGCTTCTGCGGGCGGACGTTGGAGACATCCTCATCGGCGATCGTCACCGTTCCCGAGTCGGGCACCTCGAGCCCGGCGATGATCCGCAGGAGCGTCGATTTTCCCGATCCGCTGGGTCCGAGCAGCGCCGTCAGCGAGCCCTCGGGGACTTCCAGCGAGACGTTGTCAAGGGCGGTGAAGTCGCCGAAGTGCTTGGTGATGTCGGTAATTTCGATCCTCATGTGGACTCATGCCTCCGGGGTGAGAAGAGGGTCATCGCGAGCAGGACCACCAGCGAGATCACGGCGAGCTCAGTGGCGGCGGCGTAGGCGCCGGTGACTGAGCTGGCACCGACCTGTGAGTCGCGCTGATAGACGAGCAGCGGAAGGGTCAGGGTCTGTCCGGCGACATTCGACGAGACGACGAGCACGGCGCCGATCTCCCCCAGCGCTCGCGCCGTCGACAGGATGACGCCGTAGACCAGCCCCCAGCGGATCGAGGGCAGCGTCACCCGCCAGAAGGTCTGCCAGCCCGAGGCGCCCAGCGTGGCGGCAGCCTGCTCCTGCTCGTCGCCGACCTCGACGAGCACCGGCGCCACCTCACGCACCACGAAGGGGAGCGACACGAATATCGTCGCCAGAAGCATCCCTGGCACCGCGAAGATGATCTGGATGCCATGGTCTGAGAAGAAGTGACCGAACCAGCCGTGCTCGCCGTAGACGAGCGTCAAGGCGAGGCCCACGATCACCGGCGAGACCAGGAACGGGAGATCGATCAGCCCATCCAGCACCGCCGCCATGCGGCCGCGCCGGCGGACGAGCACGACCGCGGCCGTGATCCCAAAGATCGTGTTCAAGGGCACGGCGATGATCGTCAGCAGCAGCGACAGCCACAGGGCGCTGATCGCCGCCGGCGTCGTGATCCACGCCCAAGCGACCCCGAAGCCGTGTTCGAAGGTCTTGAAGAAGACGGCCCCCACCGGCAGCAGCAGCAGGAGGAGCAGGTAAACGAGGGCCACCGTGCGCAGCGACCACCGGGCCTTGCGATCAATGAGCAACCCGGCCTCCGAGCCTGCGCATGAGCACGAGTACGAGCAGCGAGAGCACGATCAGCACCAGCGACAGGGAGGCCGCGGCGTGCGGGGCATCGTTTTCGATGTCGTCGAAGATGACGATGCTGGCTATCTGGACCTTGCCGACGATCAGGACCAGCGATCCGATCTCCCCCACCGAGCGCGCGAAGGCCAGAGCGGCGCCCGAGAGGATCGCCGGGCGCAGCGCCGGCAGGATCACCCGGCGGAAGATCGTGGCGTTGGAGGCGCCCAGCGACGCCGCCGCTTCCTCTACCTCTTGGTTGAGCTCGAGCAGAACCGGCTGCACCGAGCGCACGACGAACGGCAGCGTGACGAACATCAGCGCCACCAGCACCACTCCCCGCGTAAACGCGAGGTGCACGCCGAACGGGCTGTCGGGGCCATATAGCGCGATCAGCGTCAGCCCGGCCACGATCGTCGGCAGCGCGAACGGCAGGTCGATGATCGCGTTGACAATGCGCTTGCCGGGGAACTCATCGCGCACCAGCACCCAGGCGACAACCGTGCCCATGACCGCGCCCACAAGCGCAGTCAGCAGCGAGGCGACCAGACTGATCGCCAGCGCCCTCAAGGCAAGCGGATTGGTCACCGATTGCCAGAAGGCAGACGGGCTCTGGGCCACGGCCTTGGCCACGACCGCGATGAGCGGGATCACCACGATCACGCTCATCCACAGCATGGACAGGCCGAGCGCCAGCCCGCCCCGGCGGGCGGTCCACGACCGCCGCCGAGACTGGCTCTGCGTGCTCCGGCCACCCGCGGCCGGAGCGGCGTATGCGCTAGCTGGAGGCAGTGGGAACCCCCGCGGCCTGCTCGATCTTGGTGATCGACCCCGTCGAGGGATCGAAAAACTGCGTCTTGGCCTTCGTCCAACCGCCCAGGTAATCGATCGTGAACAGCTGCGGCGGGGTCGGGAACTTGCTCTTGAACTGGCTGGCCACCGAGGACAGGACTGGGCGATAGCCCTCCTGAGCCCAGATCTTCTGGCCGGCCGGAGACCACTGGTAGGCGAGGAACGCCTTGGCCTGCGTGGCGTGTGAGGTCTTGGAGGTGACCGCGATCGGCGTCTGGATCAGGATCGTCTGCTTGGGATAGACGAGCTGGATGGCGTCGCCCGCCTTCTGGGCGGCGAGCGCGTCTGATTCGTAGTCGAGCAGGACGTCGCCCTTGCCGCTGGTGAAGGTCTGAAGCGCCGATGCCGCGCTGGAAGGCTGGACGCTGGTGTTCTTGGTCAGCAGCGTCTTGACGTAGGCGAGCGCCTGCGTGGACGACTTACCTTCCTTGAGCTGGGCCCCATAGGCGGCGAGGACGTTCCAGCGCGCGCTCCCCGAAGTCGACGGGTTGGGCGTGATCACGTCGATGCCCGGCTTGATCAGGTCATCCC
>JBAPXO010000540.1:0-2394 GCA_049284255.1 Solirubrobacteraceae bacterium
GCCACGCTCGTACGGCTCCCGCTCGGATTCGACGGCGCCGACCTGAACGTCGATCACCCGCTCGACTATCTCGGGCACGATGGCGGCGGGGGGGTGGGGGCCGGACCCGGGCTGGCGGTGGGCGGGGCGCTTGCGCTCGACGGCACCGACCGTCTCCCGGTGGCCGTGCTCGGTGACGGCGACTTTCTCATGGGAAATGCTGCCCTGTGGACGGCGTCGCACCATCGGCTCCCCCTGCTGGTCGTGGTCAGTGACAACGGCTCGTTCTTCAACGATGAGGTCCACCAAGAGCGCGTCGCCCGTCGGCGGGGCCGGCCGGTGGACAACCGCTGGGTTGGTCAGCGCATATCCGATCCCGCGCCCGACATCCCCGGGCTCGCCCGTTCGCTGGGCTTCGAGGCCCCCGAGCCGGTGACCCACCGCGACGACCTCGCCAGGACGCTTGCCCAGGCGGTGGCACGTGTGGCCGAGGGCGGCCAGGTCCTGGTTGACGTCCGGGTGACCGCCGAGGGCTATCCTGGGGGGCCGCCGCCGGCGGGGGAGCGTGCGTCCCCGGCGCCGGCCGCGATCTCGCGATGAGGGTGGTGGGCGGCATCGGCGTTCCCCACACACCTCACTTTCCGCCGATCGTCGACAGCAACGCGGACGGCGCGGACGCTCTGCGTCGGCTCTACGGCGAGCTCCGGGCGCAGCTTGAGTCCATGTCCCCCGACGTCATCGTCTTCTTCAGCTCCGACCACTACAACCTGTTCTTCGCCGAGAGCGTCCCCATCTTCTCCGTGGGAGTCGCCGACACCGCCTGGGGGCCGAGCGACTACGACCTCCAGCGCTACGAGGTACGGCTCGATGCCCCCCTCGGGCGGGTGCTGCAAGAGCGCCTCGTGTCCGCCGGATTCGATGTCGGACGCACTCGTGAGTTCGAGCTCGATCACCCGTTCACCATCCCTTTGCACTTCCTCGTCCCGGGCATGGACATCCCGATCGTCCCCTTCTGGATCAGCGCCTTCATGCGTCCCCTGCCCGGTGCCGGGCGATGCGTCGCCCTGGGCACGGCCGTCAGGGAGATTCTGGAGAGCCTTGAGGACAACCGGCGCGTCGTCGTCATCGGGACGGGCAGCTTCTCGCTGGAGATCGGCGGCCCGCGGATGAGCGCCGCCTCGCATACCGGGGTGCCGGCCCCCGGGTGGGTCGATCGCGTCGTGGAGCTCATGAGTGTCGCCGACCTCGATGCCCTCATCGGTGAGGCCACGGACGAGCAGCTCTGGGAGGCGGGCAATGCCGGCGGCGAGGTCCTGCTGTGGCTGACGATGCTGGCAACGCTCCCGGGGCCGCCGCGGCCCGCGTTCCTGGAGGCCCAGCACGCATTCGGACACGCCTACGGGGCATGGCCGACGGAGCGGCTGTCCGCGTGAGCGTCTATGCGGTCGAGAAGGTGTGCTGGCGGGTCGTCCACGAGCCCGAGCTACGAGCCGCGCTCGAGGCCGATCCCGAGCCTGCGCTGCGGAGCGCTCGGCCCCCACTCTCAGACGAGGAGATCACCGCGATGATCGACGGCGACGTCGGTCGCCTCTCGAGGATGGGGGTTAACCACTTTCTGCTCCACCAGCTTGGACGCTGGAAGCTGCGGGGTCTCGATCTCCCGACCTACGCCGAGCGGATTCGCGAGGCCTACCGATGAGGTATCCCCGTGCCGGCGCCGGTCGCGTCCCTGGGAGATGAGCAGCGCCCGCTCCAACCTACGTCTGACCCTGGCGCTCAGCGATTCCGATCACGTGCGGGACCTGGTGACGGGAGCCGTCGGCGTGGAGGGCATCGACCTCACGTGCCTGACCTACGAGGTGGAGGAGATTTTCTTTCGCTTCACGCGCTACCGGGAGTGGGACGTCGGGGAGCTCTCGATGGGGAAGTTCTCGGCGCTACGCGCTGCCGGCGACACGTCGATCGTCGGCATCCCCGTCTTTACCTCGCGGGCGTTTCGACACTCGGCGCTCTACGTCCGCGCCGACGGACCTCGCGATGATCCCCGCGCTCTGGCCGGCGGCCGGATCGGGATCCCGGAGTGGACGGTAACCGCGACCGTCTATGGACGCGACCTGCTCGCCAAGGAATACGACGTTGCGCTGACCGACGTCGAATGGGTCCAGGGCGGGACCAATGAGCCCGGGCGCATCGAGACGCTCCCGGTGTGCGTGCCCGATGGCGTCCGGGTCAGGCCTGAGCCCCACAGCGCCCTCAACGACCTCCTCTTGGCCGGAGAGATTGACGCCATCCTGGCCCCTCATCCCCCGGCCGCCTTCGAAGACGGCAGCCGTCGGCTCGTCCGGCTGTTCCGTGATCCCGTGGCCGTCGAACGGGCGTACCTCGAGCGTACCGGGATCTTCCCGATCATGCACG
>JBAPXO010000541.1:0-4081 GCA_049284255.1 Solirubrobacteraceae bacterium
AGCTGCGCCCGCCGCGCCGCCAGGAGCGCCGGTTCGGGCGGCCGGTGGCGCAGGCGACTGACCAGCGCGGGCAACGCTGTCTCCGCGCTCGCCGTCAGAAGCTGCTCCAGAGGCGCCAGCTCGCCGATGTCGTGCGTCCACGAGCGCACCCGCAGATGTCCAGCGGCGACATGAACGGCGGCGGGCGCCGGGCCGTCGGCGCCCGCGGGTTGGCGCGTCCCGGCCAGTGCCCCGGCCAGGTCCTGCACCTCGAAACCGAGGACCAGATCGGCCGCGCCGAGGACCTCCGCCAGCTCGGAGAAATTTAACTCGTGGGCGACCGGCATGTTGTGGCGTGCCCCGCAGTCGATCACCGGCGCCTGCAGCAGCTCGGCGAGCGCGACCAGCGCGTCGTAGCCGGTCGGCGTATCGCCGGCATAGTCGCTGATCAGCACCGGCAGCGCCGCCGTCCGCAGACGCTCGGCCAATGCGTCGAGGTCAGCCTCGGCGGCGGCCGGCGGACTCGCCGCCGGGAATGCGCTGAGCGAGGGCCACGGCGCCCCGGTCAGCTCGTCCTCTTGCAGGCCGGCGTCGAGGCACAGGTAGACAGGCCCCGGCGGCTGCGCTCGAGCGAACGCGAGCGAACGCGCGAACGCTCTCGGGATCGAGGCCACATCGGCCGGCTGGTCGTCCCACTTGACGTAGTTGCGCACCAGCTCGGCCTGCACGTTGGCGGTGTGGATCCAATCGATCCACGGGCGCCGGCGGGCGGTCGACATCGGGCCGGTGCCGCCGATCAGCATGACCGGCACGCGGTCACACCAGGCGTTGTAGACGGCCATCGACGCGTGCTGCAGGCCGACGACGTCGTGCAGCAGCACCGCCATCGGCCGACCCGTCGCCTTTGCGTACCCGTGAGCCACGCTTACGCTGATCGCCTCGTGGGCGCAGAGCACGATCCCCGGGCCGTCGCGGCGGTGGTTCACCAGCGAGTCGTGGATCCCGCGGAGCGTCGCGCCGGGATTGAACGCGACGTGGGCGATATCCGCCTCGACGAGCAGATCGACCACCGCATCCGAGGCCCACACGGGGGCGGACGCCGAGTCAGCCATCAGCCGCCGGTGGGCGTCGGGTACGGTGCGGGCGGGACATCGCGGTCACGTCAGCGACGAAGTGTATCCTGTTGACAGTAAGCGCAGAGGTGATCGACCGCCGACCGAAAGGAAAGCATGAGTGAAGCCAGCGCCCTGTCCCGGCGCCTGGAGGGGCGGATCGCGATCGTCACCGGCGCCGCGTCGGGTCTGGGACGCGCGTATGCCCGGCGACTCGCGGCCGAGGGCGCCCACGTTTGGGCCGCCGATGTCGCCGACGCGTCCGAGACGGTCGGCCTGATCCAGACGGCGGGTGGAGCCGCCCGGGCCGGTCGCTGCGACGTGACCGCCGCGGCGAGCGTCGCGGCGTTCGCCGACGAGGTGCATCAACGCGACGGCCGCTGCGACGTCCTGGTCAACAATGCCGGCATCTACCCGGTGGCCCCCTTCGAGGAGACGTCGTTTGAGACCTGGCGACAGGTGATGTCGGTCAACCTCGATGGAATGTTTCACACTTGTCAGGCGTTCCTGCCCGGCATGCGCGCACGCAGCTACGGGCGCGTGGTCAACATCGCGACGACGATCCCGTGGCTGGCGGTTCCTGACTTCAGCGCTTACGCCGCGTCCAAGATGGGAGTGATCGGGCTCACCCGCGCGCTCGCCAGTGAGTACGGCGGCCACGGGATCACCGTCAACGCGGCAGCGCCCAGCCTGGTGCGCACCGGCACCACCGAAGCCGGCCCGCAGGCCGGTATGTTCGCCGATGTCGCCCAGGCGCAGGCGATCAAGCGCACCCAGGAGCCGGCCGACATGGTCGGAACGGTGGCGTTCCTGGCCTCCGACGATGCGGCCTTCATGACCGGACAGACACTGATCACCGACGGAGGGCTCGTCAGGATCTGAGCCGGATCCTCGCCCGCTACGATGACGCTCGGCCCGCGTGAAATACTGTATACATTGTCTAGCGCCGCGATGAGCCCCAACCGTAGCTGCGAGCGGCCGAGCTCGTAGGACCGCGCCAATCCGGAGGAGTCCGATGACCTCAGTGGTCGATCACACGATCCCCAAGTCCGAGAACCCGATCCTCGCCAGCCCCAACCCCTTCAAGCTCGCCTGCTTCTCCAGCAACATCGGCGGTGGCTTGGTGATGAGCGACGTCGACGGCTTGCCGAGCGCGACCTGGGACGAGCAGGTGAGGCTGGTCCGGAAGGCCGAGAACGCCGGATTTGAGGCGATGATCCCGCTCGCGCGGTGGCGCGGACACGGCGGGAGGATCAACCCGGCCCATCGGTCGTTTGAGACCTTCACATGGGCGGCGGGGCTGGCGGCGCTGACTCAGCGGATCAGCGTGTTCGCCACGTTCCACGTCCCTACCGTGCACCCCGTGATGGCCGCGAAGATGGCGGCGACCGTCGACCACATCTCGAGCGGCCGCTTCGGCCTGAACATCGTTGCCGGCTGGCAGCCCGACGAGCTGGCGATGTTCGGCGCCGACAAGCGAGATCACGACGAACGCTATGCCGTGGCCGACGAATGGGCGCAGATCGTCACGCAGCTGTGGGAGACCGAGGGCGACTCGGACTTCCACGGCGAGTTCTTCGACGTCGTCAACGCGTTCAGTGAGCCCAAGCCGCTCCAGGCCCCCGGACCGCCGATGATGAGCGCCGGCATCAGCCCGGCCGGGCAGGACTTCGCGGCCCGGCACTGCGACATGATCTTCGCCGCGGTCGAGAACCCGGCCAAGACGGCCGAGAAGGTGGCCGCGATCAAAGCGATGGCGCGCGAGCGTTACGGTCGCGAGTTGAAGGTGTTCGGAGTCGGTCACATCACCTGCGCCGACACCGACGCGGAGGCGCAGGCCGAATACCGCCGGGTAATCATCGACCACGGCGACTGGGATGCCGCCAAGCTGACGGTCGGCAAGCTGATGGCCAACTCACAGACCGTCGACTACGAGTCGGCGCAGATGAAGGGTCTGATGGAGGGCGTGATCAGGGCCTTCTTCGCCCATCCCCTGACCGGTTCTCCGGAGACGATCGTCGGCCAGATCAAGGAGATGGCCGACGCCGGGCTGGAGGGGATGGCGATCACGTGGAACGACTACGACCGCGGCCTGGACCAGTACGCGCAGCAGCTGGACCCGTTGCTGATCAAGGCGGGCCTGCGGGTTGCCGCCGATGTGGCCAGCCCCGTCGCCTGAAACGCCGTCAGACCAACTTCCCATGTCGGCCAAGTCAACTCAAGCCGATCCCGTTGTCGCCTTCGAGGAGGCGGCCCAGGCGGTCGTGGCGATTCTCGCCGGCAACGGCGTGCGCGAACTGTTCACGATGCCCGGCGACGCGTTCCCGGTGCTCGAGGCCGCGGCTCAGGCGGCGAGACGCGGGGCGCCCGCGCCGCGGATCGTCACCTGCCTCCACGAGATCGTCGCGGTCGCGGCGGCACATGGACACCACATGGTTTCCCGCGTGCCGCAGGCCTGCCTGCTGCACGTCGACGTCGGGCTGCAGATGGCGGGCGGGATGGTGCACAACGCCCAGCGGGCCCGCGCCGGCGTGCTCCTGCTCGGCGGCCGCACCCCCGCCACCTGGGACGGCTCGCTCCGGGGTGGCCGGGTGATCGACATGCACTGGATCCAGGATCGACGTGACGTGGGGGCCAGCGTCCGTGACTACGTGAAGTGGTCGTATGACCTGCAGCGCACCGAGCCGCTGCCCCACGTGCTGCAGCGGGCCCTGCAGATCGCCGCCACCGACCCGGCCGGCCCGGTCTACGTCTCGCTGCTGCGCGAAATGCTCATGGAGCCGATGCATGCCGCTTTGCTCGATCCCGCACGCCATCGGCCGCCGGCACCCTCGGTGCCGGATGAGACCTCGCTCGAGCTCCTGGCGGACTGGATCTGCGCCGCGGAGCGGCCGATCGTGATCGCGGGGCACAGCGGCCGCGAGCCGGCGGCCTTCACCGCGCTGGGGGAATTTGCTGATGTGGCGTCGGTCCCGGTGTTCTCCCGCAAT